>NZ_JAQDBC010000030.1:0-31458 GCF_027681725.1 Caecibacter sp. AF58-12pH5A
CCCTTCTTAGAATACGGTAATGGCAATTACACGAGCCACCTCGATGACGGAGCCCGCGGTGACGGCAACCAACGCTACATCGGCGCCGGCCTCTTAGCCCGCCGCGACCTCGCCAGCGGCATCCACTACGAAGCCCTCATCCACGCCGGCCGCACCAACGGTGACTTCCACGGCCAAATCGCCGGCCACCTCGCCAGCTACGACACGAGTGCTCCGTACATCAGCGCCATGGTCGGAGCAGGGAAGATTGTCAAGAAAAACACGACCTCTGTCGACTACTACGGCAAGGTATTCTGGACCCACCTGGGGAGCGACTCCGTCCAGATGCAATCTGACCGCGGTGCTGCCCAGTACGACTTCGACAGCATCAACTCGTACCGCACCAGACTTGGCTTCCGTTGGACAAAAGACGTGAGCCCGATTACCTCGTACTACGCAGGTCTGGCCTGGAACTACGAATTCGGCGGCGACGCACAAGTCCGCTTCGGCACCTATGAAACACCCACAGCAGGAGTAAAAGGCCACAGCGCTCTCTTGGAAATCGGCTGGCAAAGCAAGATCGATAAAGACCACGACTGGGGCGCCGACCTCCATGTAACTGGCTGGACAGGCACCCAACGCGGCTTTACCTACAGCGCAACCGTAAGCAGAGCGTTCTAAGCGGTTCCCTTCCCCAGCGTGAAAGGGATATCCAACTCCCTTCCCCTTCGGGGAAGGGATTAAGGGTTAGGGTTCATTTTGGAACTATATCTCAATTAACCTTTCCTGGAACCGCGGTGTGCACAGATTTCTAGTGCTTCTCTTATCTGGGAGAAGCACTAGAACCGCAACGACCGCACGGGGGTATTGCGTACTGCGCCCCGGAGAAAGCAAGGGGCTCCGACCCTCCTCAAAGCAAAAACGCCCTATCTGCAAAGACTGTTCACCCAGAACAGTCCCGCAAATAGGGCGTTTTTTTCAATCTACGCAGCCGAATAATAATTGACGATAGCCACTTCAGTCATCGAACCGCGTACACCATCGACAATCCGCTCCAACTGCTCAGCCACTTCGTCAGAATACGAAACCTCCCCGCACTGCGTACAAACCAAAGAAGGCACATTGCGAACAATCACAATGCAATGATCTAAATCCACCATAAACGTTGTCAGCTTGTTTTCCAAATCGCCTTTACATAAAAAACATGTATTCATTTTTTTTGCTCCTTTCTACAAGAAAAAGTGCAATCCCATTTTTCAGAAGTTGGCCGATATGCTGTAATAATCCATAAACGGTCATCACCAATACCACAGACTACGTGGAGTATATCTTTGTTCACTGCTATTCCCAATACTAAACAACTAGGATATGGATAATCTGAGGGGTAATCCTCGATTATCTTTCCATTTAGTAACGCTTCCTTCACTGAGTGTCTTGCTATATTTCTTTTAATCAGCCTTTGCAAACAATGATTCGTCCATTGTAATCTACCTGCATGACAGTATGATTTAATTTTATCAATGTCCATAGTAAAAATCCCCTTACCAGTTAACCTTTATAATTTATAATACAATTTAAACGAAACATTTGCAATATTCACTCTGGTTACATGTCAAATAATTACTGAGATGAACCGTATCCGACCTGCTAACGCAGGCCACCTTATTCCCCTTCCGACGCTCATCAATCCTGAGATGAGCGTCAGAACCGTAACGCCCACACAGGGGCGTTACGCCAAAGGGAAAGGGCTCCGCACTCTCTGACCCGCTAACGCGGGCCACCTCTCCAGTTGATGCACAACTTTTATCGACTGTACGTTTCGCCTCTATCCCCGGCTTTGCCGGGACTTTCCCTCCAGGGAAAGCAAGGCATATCATAATCTGCACCGGCAGGACCATGATGGTCCTGCCGGTGCATTTTTTTGATACTTTTACGCAATAATAACATCTACACGTGTCTAGCATAAGCAATAATATATATATAATAAATTTTTGTCTACTCGTAATGGTTCGCTAAAATGTATTTATTTTAATAACCATATGTAATATAAAATGCAAAAAAACGTACCTTTTAAATAGCATATCACAATAAAACTAAAGGCTATATACACGTAATTAGCCTTCAAATGATAACTTTACCTGATTATCAAATCTCGTTATTGATTAATTTGCATAATCTATTTCCTTTTCTTTACGTTATATTTCCCTTATAATAGAAATAGATATATCTACCATATCCTGTACAAACGAACATCAGATGCTCACAAAATGTACAGCCTGTAGATGATAGGTCATGTCGCCATCTTTTTTTGTGCGTAGCGAGCCTCGTTGACAGAGATTGCCGACAGTGGCCCCAAAAATCACTAGTGAAACTATGAGGTGCAGACACACCTTGGGGGAGTCGTCAGACTTAGCGTGTGTTTTGGGCCTTTTTGTGTAGGGAAGGAGAAATTGTTATGAAAAAACAGTACAGTACATTAACCATGCTGGTTTTGGCCAGTCTATTTAGTATGTCTATCAGCGGACCACCGGCCCTGGCAGAAACGACGGCCGGGATTACAGTGGGTAAAATTGATCCGGCAGACACGACAAAGGTAACAACCGAAAAAACACTTCAACCTGGGGACGATATTCCGGATCCGCTGTATGGCACTGACTACACCAAGCAGACCAGTTACAACGCCTTGTCCGTTACCAGCATGACGAACGATACTACTTCGCTGGGCATGTTTACTGCCGCAGGCTACTTGAATGCTGCGGCTACTAGCTCCGGCACTGCTGCAACGGGGGCCAACAACAATACCGTTACCATTACCAATACGGATGTAAAGGAAATTGAGAGCAGCGAAGATAATAGCAGCGAATATGGTTCCATCTATGGCGGCTACGTAACCGGCAGCACGCAGGATACGCCTCTTTCTGCTAATGGCAATACGGTAACCATAACGGATGGCCGTAAGGATGATGTGTACCTTGGCTCTGTAGTGGGCGGCTATACGGATGCAGGCGAGGCCAGCGGCAACACGGTCCAACTTACTGGGGTGTATATTCCCGAAGTTAAAGTTACTGTTGATGATAAGGAGAGCTATAACTATGGCTACAACAATATTTACGTTGAAGAAGGTGACTACGACTATTTTGTTGCTGGCGGCCAAACCAACTCCGGCAGTGCCAACAGCAACGAGGTCACACTTACAAGTAGTACGGTAACAAATAGCGTCATTGGCGGCAGGTCTATGGGGACGAAGGCTGAGGCCAACAGTAATCGGGTAACTGCAACGGATCTTACAACGGTTTCTGTATACGGCGGTCAGGTGATTCCCCAGCCACAATTGGTTCAGCCGTCTGACGAATCTGAATCGGAATCGTCAGTGACAGCGGCCTCTGCTTCCCTGGCTTTAAGTGGCACGGCCAATGACAACCAGGTGACCCTGACCAATGGCACCATTAGCAGCGTATACGGCGGTGCTATAGGAGGGGTCTCTTCGGGAGGATCCCAAGTCATCAACACTCAATATACCCTGCTGGCCGCTGCGAATACGGCATCATACGATATGCTGGACGTGAACCTGAGTTCTTCGGACAGCAGTGCCAGTGAGCCTGCTGTGCCCAGCTTTACCCTAAGCGAGGAGGCTGATGGCAATCGCGTGGAAGTAACGAACCTAACGGTGAACACTTCTGTGTACGGCGGTGCTGCCAACTATGGAAGTTCCAGCTCCGGGATCACCATCGTTCCTACGGAACTGGCGCTCTCGGCGGACGGCAACTCCGTAGCTATTGAAAAAAGCACCGTCAAGAGCAATGTCTATGGCGGCTTCGTAGGCGTTGCCAGCTCCTCTGGAGGAAGCAGCAGTTCTGCTGCCTATACGTTAGCCAATGCTGACTCACTGACTACCAGCCTGCTGGCAGTGGAAACGCCCAGTGAAACGGTAACGGTAAACCTGGCTGACCTGTTGGAAAATAGCAGCGACAGTACGGCTGCGAGTATACCTGCTACGCTCAGTGCCAATAATAACCAGGTCACGCTCACGGAAACGGCCGTAGCTGGCAGTATCTATGGCGGCTATATCAATTTGGGCACGACCAGTTCGCCTACGGTTAATCTGCCCAGTAACATGGTCGACACAAACAGCCTTTTACAGGCCAGCCTGGCTGTGGCCGATGGCTCTTCCCAAGCTGCCCCGGCTACGGCCTTGGGGGCCAATAATAACCGGGTGCATATTGTAAAATCCGCTGATGCCTCAACTGTCAGTGCGTCAGGATTACCTAGCACTACAAAGTATGTCTTTGGCGGCTTTGCCAATGGGGGTACGGAAACGTCTCCCCTGAGTACCAATGACAACTACGTCAGCATCGACAATACAACAGCGTCTTCCGATGCGTCTGCATTGTATACGGGCGCTGCTATTGGCGGCTATACAACTTACGGCGATGCCAGCGGCAACTACGTTTCCCTGGCAGGAAAGGTGCTGCCTCAGACAGAAAGTGAGGAAGGCGGCACACTCAGCGGCCCGCCATTTAATTTACTTGTAGGTTCCGTATACGGCGGCCATGCTGCCTACGGCAAGGCCGATCAGAACACCGTAACCTTAGTAAATACCGGCGTTCTACTAGGATTGAGCACTGCGTATATAACGGGCTCGGCTTCTACAGCTGACAGTTCCAAGCTGCTAGGCTCCGGCGTCGTAGGCGGGGAAGCCACGGGCAGCGGCTCCATCAGTGCCAGCAGCAATGTGGTGCAGATCAGCGGCAGCGCATCCTATGTAACGAGTGTCTATGGCGGTCTGGTCGTGCGGCCCGTAAATCCCCTTTCTGCTACGGTGACGCTGGAAGAAACTACAGCAGATACGGGAGCGGCCAACAGCAACCAGGTTTTAATTAGTGATGGTACTGCCATGTTTGTTACTGGCGGCAGTGCAGTCTCTCAGAATTCCAGTAGCCTGGAATTCACGGCGCAGCTTACGAACGCTACCCCTGCCGATGCAGCCTATACCCTTTCCCTGGAAGCCAACGGCAACCAGGTAGCGCTGACTAATGCAGAGGCGTCAACAGTACTGGGCGGCGTAGCCAGCACAGTCGTGTTTGTCGATACTACGACCTACACGGGTAGTGACGTGCTGAAGGCCAGCGTGACCGCCAAGGCCAGCGCCAGCGATAACAAGGTATTGCTTACAAACAGTACCGTTGACAGCGTCGTAGGCGGCTATGCCCAGGCCCAGGTTGCTGCTGAGAGCGTGGATACTAATACGTTGAACCTGACTACAGACGCGCAGGAAACGATTGCCCATAACCAGGTATACCTGTCCGGCACCACCGTAGGTGGAGACGAGGAGGGGGAATTGTACGGCGGCGTCCTGGGCGGCGTAGGCGTCTTGGGAACGGCAGAGGGGAACCAGGTTATCTTGGACCAAGGGTCCCAAACGACAACTGCCATAGGCGGGCTTTCTATAGCCGGTACGGCCCAAGGGAACCAGGTGACCCTATCGAGCAGCACGGCTGACAGTGTCTATGGCGGCGCAGCGCTGCTGGAGCGTGCTGCTGAAAACACAGTAAATATCAACAGCGGTAATGCCACCCGTGTATACGGTGGTGCCGCAGGGAACCAAGCGGTACAGGATGGTACGGCAGCCCTGCCGGTTATGTCTACTAGCAATGCTTCCAGCTCAGAAATGCCTGCTAACCCTTCCCTTTCCGTATCTAAGAATACGGTAAACCTCTATGGCGGTACCGTAGGCTCCGTCTGGGGCGGCTACGCACAGGATTTGACACTCGCGACAACGGCTCCTACCCAGACTACAACTGTTACTGCAGCTGATACCCTGGATGCCAGCCTGCTACAGGACACGGGAGATCAAGGAACGTCCGAGCTGCCTACGGTGACACCCATCTCATATACGGGCGGTGACGCCAATAGCAACGTCGTCAACTACTACGGCGGTACAGTCACCGATAGCCTTACGGGCGGCGAATCCCAGTCCGGCGCAGCCAGCGACAATATCGTCAATCTCTACGCAGCCCTAGTAGGGGAAAACCTGAACCTCTACGGCGGCGTCAGCACAAAAGAAAGCACAGGCAACACGCTCAACGTCTACTCCAAAGGAAATAGCGTCGCCAATCTGGATTACTTCCAAAATTATAACTTCTACGTCCCGGTAGACACCGTTGTTGGTGACAAGGTCCTCACCGTTACCGGTACAGCAAACCTGGCAAATGCTACGGTCCAGGCTGGTGTAGAAGACGCCATGAAACTCAATGAAGGCCAAGTCGTCGATCTCATTTCCGGCACGAGCGCCCTACAGGATACTGGCGCCACCTACGCTATGATGGACGGCCAAGACTTCGTTACCGATGCAGGCTTCGTACAGCGTAAGGTCTCCATTTGGAAACAAGACGATAACACGGTAGTCATCGGTATACCCAAGAACACGACACCGACCCTTAACCAGGACACGAAGCTCTTCTCCGAAGACAGAACATCAACCCTGAACCTCGTCAACAACAGCAGCGACTTCGCCGCCACCAACGCCTACGACGGAGCCCTCACAGCCTGGAACTTCGACACGGCTGTCAAAGGAGACTTCACGCCCTACCTCGTCGTCGGTGGTCACGACCTGCGTGCAGACACAGGCTCGTACGTCGACACCTATGGCCTCAACGCCAACCTGGGCTTCGTCAAACGGACCTACCAAAAAGGCTACACAGACACGCTCATGCCCTTCTTAGAATACGGTAATGGCAATTACACGAGCCACCTCGATGACGGAGCCCGCGGCGACGGCAACCAACGCTACATCGGCGCCGGCCTCTTAGCCCGTCGCGACCTCACCAGCGGCATCCACTACGAAGCCCTCATCCACGCCGGCCGCACCAACGGCGACTTCCACGGCCAAATCGGCAAACACTTCGCCAGCTACGACACGAGCGCCCCGTACATCAGCGCCATGGTCGGAGCAGGGAAGATCATCAAGAAAAACACGAGTTCTGTCGACTACTACGGCAAAGTATTCTGGACCCACCTAGGCAGCGACAGCGTCCAAATGCACTCTGACCTGGGAACGTCCCAGTACAACTTCGATTCCATCAACTCGTACCGCACCAGACTTGGCTTCCGCTGGACGAAAGACGTAAGTCCGACGACCTCGTACTACGCAGGCCTGGCCTGGAATTATGAATTCGGAGGCGATGCGCAGGTCTGCTATGGCACCTTCGAAACGCCTACAGCCGGCGTCAAGGGTTCGAGTGGCTTACTGGAACTGGGTTGGCAAAGCAAGATCGATAAAGACCATGACTGGGGCGCCGACGTACGCGTTACCGGCTGGGCTGGCGTACAACGGGGCGTAACGTATAGTGCGACAGTAAGCCGGGCGTTTTAAAAAGGCGCCACCTATGGGGGAGCTGGGTCTGTAGGGGTTCATTTCTGTGTATTCAACCTCTATCCCGGCTTTGCTTTATCACATCAACATTATTACTACTAGTTGGCTACTAGATTGAATTGCTTCAATCTAGTAGTAGTTAGGCCGTATCGTGCACACAGGCACGATACGCTTCTCCCGCCCGCTTACGCGGCCACCTGTCCCCTTAATTCGTCCTTTTTGAGGACGAATTAACCGAAATGTGTGCACAGGGGCATTGCGCCTCTCTTGCCGGATGCTGCGCAGCCGGCACTCTCCCCGCGATGCGGGGAAAGCTATTATAATTAGAATATCAGATTGAAATCCTCTGTATATTTCCTGTCTTGGATGTATATAGAGGATTTCTTTTCGTTATAAACATACAGCTTTGATTCCGATGTATAACTAAATATAATAAAATTATACGATATAATGCGGATTGTTAGCTGGTTAACGATAACGCATACTAATAGAAATCATACCTTTATTGATTAATTTGCATAATGAATATACTTTTCTTTTTGCTATGTTTACCTTATAATAGAGCAGAAAAGTCTACTAATTTCTGCGCATGGAAATATGGGAATGTAACGGGTACATGCAGGTAGTAGATCCACAGGTCTATTGGGCAATCCCTTTGTGCGCGTACAAGTAATTGTAAGAGATTGCCTTTTTGTGCGACCAAAATACAGAAGGTGAATTTTTACATTAGTGTTGAAGGAAGGTACAGGCACACATTGGGGGAGTCATAAGGCTTAGCGTGTGCTATGTGCCTGGTATGAGCAAAAGGAGAGAAAGAGAGAAATGAAAAAACAGTACAGCACCTTGACTGCCCTGGTTCTGGCCAGCCTTTTCGGTCTGGCCATCAATGTCCAGACAGTTCAAGCAGAAACGACTGCGGAGACGGCGGCTGGGGTTACGGTAAGAGCTACTGACGGCACGCAGCAGACGCTGACGGATACTTCGTATACCAGTCTGTATGGAAATACGTACACCGATTCCACCAGCGGCAATATCGTTTCTATTAGCGGAGAGAGGACAGCCGTCACTTTGGCAGGGGAGACGGTCAGCGCAGGCGATGTAACCCGCACGTCCGGTATCTTGGTCGGCACGTATACGACAGAGAGCGGAGACGCATCGAACAATACGCTTTCCGTAACGGATGGAGCAGCTGTCACTTTTACCAGCAGCTTTGCGGGTATTGTAAGCGGTGCGTCTTTGAATGGCGCTGCCTCGGGCAACCAGGTCACGCTGTCAGGGGCTTCCCTGAGTGTGCCTGACGGCAACAGCTTGGATATTACAGGCGGGGTGAGCGGAGCGTCTGCTGCAGACAATAATGTGGTGACGTTGACGGATATCACAAGCAGTACGGAAAAACTGTCCGTTACGGGCGGCGAGTCGGGGGTATTGACAGCGTCCAGCGACGATGTCAGTGCTTACAGCGCATCGAACAACAAGGTCACGATTTCCTCTTCCAAGGAAGCATCTTATGCAGACATCACCGGCGGGCGCTCCACAGGAAATACCAATGGCAACGTGGTATCCCTGACATCCACCGCTAAAACCACGGATGATGCACTCACCGTATCCGGTAATATTTATGGCGGCAATAGTCAGTCGGGCAGTGCAGACAACAATGAGGTCACTCTTACAGGAAATGGGATTGAGAGGACTGCAGGCGATTCCACGAATACGCTGCCTTCCATCGATGTAGAAGGAACTATTTACGGCGGGAATGCAGCTTACGGCAATGCCAGTGCCAATACGGTTTCCCTGACCCAGGTCTATACCGGTGGTGATATCTACGGCGGCCTCGTTGAGTCTGACACGACTGCCGACGTCAATGCTTCGGGAAACACCGTTTCATTGACAAACAGTGTTGCCTATGAAGGTGATATCTACGGCGGCCTCGTGTCCACAGGAAGCGCCTCTGCCAGCGCTTCCGGCAATACGGTAACGCTGACAAATAGTACGGCTGACGAGAGCAGCATTTATGGCGGCTATACGGAATACTATGCGGAATCGAATGAAGAATCGACTGATGCGGCTGCTTCGACGAGTACGCCGGCTCTTAGTGCCAGCGCTTCCGGCAACACAGTAACGCTGTCAAATAGTACTGCCCAGAGTTCGGATATCTACGGCGGCTATATGCAATACTATGGCGATACTTCTGCTGAGGCTTCTGCTGTTGCCGGGACCAATCATAATACGGTCACGTTAACGAATACATCCGCTTCCGGTACCAGAGTCTATGGCGGCTATGTGTCGGGCTTTAGTAGTGCACCGGCCCTTAGTGCCAGCAGCAATACCGTGGAGATTTCCAATACTGCGGAGGCGGAGTATGGCGTCTCTACTGTTACGGGCGGTTATACTGAGTACGGCGATGCCAATGACAATATGGTGAAAATCACGGGGACAAAGGTTACGCAAGATGATGAAACAACGTACCTGACCTCTGTGAGCGGCGATATTACCGGCGGGGAAACCGAGTCCGGCAATGCCGATGGCAATACGGTCACACTGGATACGATCGCTTCCGCTGGCATCGTCTACGGCGGCCGTGCAGGGAATGCCTCTTCAGGCGGCAATAACGCTGCTGCGGCTGTGCTTATGAGCGTTCTGGCTGTCTCTGCAGAGGAAAGCACGGAAACGGATGCCAGCACAGAAGCAGATTCCATATCCACCAGTGCCAGCAGCAACATTGTAACGATTACGGGCAGCCAGGTCGAGGGTATCGTCTTCGGCGGCCTGGCAGGAAGCGCTTCCAGTAATTCCGGCGGCACTACCTATTTGACCAGTCTTTTGGCTGTCGCGACAGAAGATACTACGGATACCAGTACAGGAACCTCCGCCATGTCCATCAGCGCCAATGACAATACGGTAACGATTGCAGACAGCACAATCGGGAACTCTGTCTATGGCGGCTATGCCGGCGTTTCCAACTCTGACCTGTATTCTCTGGAAGATGCTTCGCCTACTATTTCCCTGACGGCCAGCGGCAACAAAGTGAAAATGACCAACAGCACCGTTTCCGGGGCTCTCTATGGCGGCCTGGCGGGAAGCGTTTCTAACAGCACAATTCCGCTCCCCCCTATTCCCCCTATATACAATGAAAGTGAAATAGTCCTTACTTCCTACGCTGCCACCTCTTCTGCAGTCGATGCGATCTATATCAATAACGCCAACCATAACAGCGTCATCCTGAAAGGTACGCAAACAAGTTCAAACGTGTATGGCGGCTATGCCGGAGTTTCTTCCAGCAACAATTCCTATATCACCTATGCGACGGAAAGCCTTGCGGAGACCAGCCAAACCGCGTCCACCAGCACGGCGGATACCACAGGCGGCGCCAGCTACAACCAGGTACTCATTGAAGAACCTGCAGGGAATGAAATTGATGCGGATATAACCGGATATGTTTTCTCACCCTATGTCTACGGCGGTTATGCTGACGGCGGTACAGCCACTGTTCCTTACAATACCAATGGCAATGAGGTATCTATTACCTATTCCAATACAACGCAGCTGGGCTATTATGGCAGCGTGTATGGCGGCTTTACGGACTATGGCGATGCTAGCGGCAACCAGGTCTCCATTACCGGAGCGGCTCTCACAGGAAATGATATGGTCACGACGAATCTGGAACTGGTTGGGGAAGGTGTAAATGGCGGAACTACCAATAATGGCAATGCAGACAACAATACCGTAGCCCTCGATCATGTGACAATCAATAGTCAGATGATACGCTCTTTAAGCATGCCAGGCGTCATTGGCGGCAGCGTACTCACATGGTCCATGAGCTCAACGCCTGCAACCCTGGCAGACGGAACTGTCTCCACGAGTGCCAGCGGCAACAAGGTGACACTGACAGATTCCGTAGTGACGAACTCAGTCTCCAGCGGCTCGGAGGGACCAACCACCGATGTGGCTGGCGGCTATGTAATAAATGATGGAAGGAATTACCTGTCTTCCGATACGACGAATCTTGCTTATGAAGCTGCCGCTATATCCAATCAAAATACAGTTGCCCTACAGCGCAGCACAGCAGAAATGGTCGAAGGCGGCGGTGCTTTTGAATACCTGATGATCAGGCCGGAATTGACAGGCACTGAAGAAGAGACCGGGGCTGCAGTAGCTCCGTCGGGCAAGCTGACTGTTTCTGCCACAGCCAGCGGCAATACGGTAAACCTGACAGACAGCACCGTTTCCGGGGATGTAATGGGCGGCAGCGCTGCTGTCCAAATAGAAGACGTTAGCTCAGGGAATTCAGGCTTTGATTTCTCAGCTCTTACTGTTTCGGCCTATGAAACAGCCAGCAAAAATACCGTGACCCTTGCGGGAAGCACCGCAGCAGGTGCAGTTATCGGCGGTTTTACCACGCAGGGGACAACCAGCCAGAATACGGTCTCTCTCAGTGCTGACTCTACGGCAGCCCTGGCAGCCGGCGGTCTTTCTGAAACGGGAACGGTTTCGGAAAACAGCGTCCTCCTTTCTGACAGCAAGGCCGAGGTTCTCTTAGGCGGCTATACCCTGACAGGAACAGCGTCGGACAATACGGTGAACGTTACGGGCGGCAGTGCAGCCTCCGTCTATGGCGGCGCAGCAGGCACCCTGAGTGAAGAAGATGCCGCTGCCCTGGGAGTGGATACTGCCAGCATGGGAAGCAGCCCATATGCTTCACTGCTGACCAGCCCCGCTGCCGTTATCACAGCCACAGGAAATACGGTGACGATCACGGGCGGAACCATCGGCAATGTCTGGGGCGGCTACGCAGCGGACGTAACGGAAACGGAAGAGGATTCCGACAGCGGTTCCGAAACCGTTGCAGTCGCAGCAGTCATGACCGTGGCTGCTTTGGAAGAAGACACGACCACCACAACGACGACTACTACGTACAACAGCGGCAATACCTCTAATAACATCGTCAACATCTATGGCGGCACCATCACCGGTACCATCACCGGCGGCCAGTCCGATTCTGGTTCAGCTGACAACAACACCGTCAACATCTACGGCGGCACCCTGGCCAGCAGCGCCAGCCTCTACGGTGGCGTCAGCTCCGTCGAAAGCACGGGCAACACGCTGAACCTGTATACCAAAGGCAATACCGTTACCAACCTGGGCAACTTCCAGACCATGAACTTCTACGTGCCCGCTGATGCGGTCGCCGATGACACCATGCTCACCGTCACTGGCACCACCAACGTAGACGGTGCCGCCGTGCAGGCTGCCGTAGAAGACTCGGTAAAACTGGAAAAAGGCCAGCACATCAACCTCATCGTGAAAGAATCGGCCTCCCAAACCGAAGCCACTACCATGAGCCTCATGAGCGTAGCCACCACGAGCGACCTCACAAAAATAGCCTCCCTGAGCATGATGCCCGATAAGGACATCGTCATGAACAGCGGCTTTATCCAAAATAAAGTAGAAATCCGCCGCCTCGACGACAACACCATCGTCCTCGACATCCCTGAAGACGACGTGCCGACCATCAACCCGGACACGAAACTCTTCGCCGAAGACCGGGCAGCAGCCATCAACAACATCCACACCGCCTCGGACTTCGCCGCCACCAGCGCCTACGACGGCGCCCTCATGGCCTGGAACGACAATGCCGAAGCCAAAGAAAAATTTACGCCCTACCTCGTCGTAGGCGGCCACGACCTCCGCGCCGACACAGGCTCCTACATCGACACGTATGGCTTCAACGCCAACCTCGGCTTCGTAAGCCGAACCTACCAAAAAGGCTACACGGACACCCTCATGCCCTTCTTGGAATACGGCAATGGAAATTACACGAGCCACCTCGATGACGGAGCCAGAGGCGACGGCGACCAACACTACGTCGGCGCCGGTCTCTTAGCCCGCCGCGACCTCGCCAGCGGCTTCCACTACGAAGCCATGCTCCACGCCGGCAACATCAGTGGCGACTTCCACGGCCTCATCCGTAACCACATGACCAGCTACGACAGCAGCGCCACCTACATCAGCGCCATGGCCGGAGCAGGTAAAGTCATCAAGAAGGATAGAAATGCCTACGACTTCTACGGCAAAGTATTCTGGACCCACCTCGCCAGCGACACCGTCCAAATGCACAGTGACCTGGGCACCTCCCAATACGACCTGGACAGCATCAACTCCTACCGCACCAGACTCGGCGTACGCTGGACCAAAGACCTAGACGCCACCAGCTCCGTCTACGCAGGCCTGGCTTGGAACTACGAATTCGGCGACAATGCTAAGGCCCGCTATAGCACCTTTGAAACGCCAACAGCCGGTGTCAAAGGCTCTAGTGCACTCTTAGAAATTGGTTGGCAGAGCAAGATTACCAAGGATCACCCATGGGGTGCTGATATTAAACTCACAGGCTGGACAGGTGTACAGCGCGGTGCGACGTACAGTGCCACTATTAGCCGGGCGTTTTAAAAAGGCGCCACCTATGGGGGAGCTGGACCAGCCGCGGAGCGACTGGGTCTGAAGGGGTTCATTTCTGTGTATTCAACCTCTATCCAGGCTTCGATTCATCACATCAACATTATTACTACTAGTTGGCTCCATGCTTGGGTTTCTCAAGCATGGAGAAGTAAGGCCGCAATGCCCGTACAGGGGCATTGCGCCTCTCTCGCCGGATGCTGCGCGTCCGGCACTCTCCCCGCAATGCGGGGAAAGCACGCTTCAATCATGAAGTAGTGACAGTGCAACTAAATCATCAGCAATACCAAATTAGCCAGGTCGTTCTCATCAAAGAGAGCGGTCTGGCTTTTTTCTTATTAATTCCTTAATAATCGTTATACTGAATACGTTTTAATATATGCAAAAACAATATATAATATAAAGTAATGAGATGTTTTTTGTAGGCGTATTTGGGGGCGCATTCTACTGAACTAAGTGGAAGGAGAAATTGTCATGAAAAATCGAAGGAAGTTGCTAACTATACTAGTATTAGCCGGCCTCACCAGTCTGGGACCCATCGTCATGTCGGTTCAGGCGGAAGTGAAAGTAGATGAGCAAACGAGTACAGCAGCAATCTATGTAGGTAATGAAGAAAAAGAAGGGGTGGTCACAGCCAGTGATAATACACTGACTATCACGAACAGCGCCGTCGGCGGTGCTGTGGCAGGTTCCACCATTTCCCAGGATACGCTGAGCCAGACTACTACGGCTATTACGGATCCGACAACCGCTGAGACCGTATCGGCGGGCACGACAGGAACCGTGACAGGCAATACCCTGACCCTGAATGATACAACAGAAGGAGACAGCCCACTAATCTCCAAGTGGTTGGCAGGTGGCTTGGCTATGACCAAAACGGTAGATCAGAACAAGGTTACCGTGAACCTGCCCGATGCCCAGAAAGTTAACTATTTGGTGGGAGTACAAGGCGACATGATAGGTGGTTTTACTGTTACCGGGAATGCCACAAAGAATATTGTCACCTTGAACGGCGTTACGGAATTTGGCGGTACGTATAGTGACCATGCCGTACAAAACCTTTACGGCGGCTATTCCTATACGGGTACCGTCTCTGATAACGTCGTAAACATCAATGGCGGCAAGTTTGGTGGTACCGTTTACGGCGGCGCTCAAGGTACGGTAGATATTTTCAGCAATAGTGGTTTACCGCAATCTATGGATGGTTACTTTTCTGATTATGCACAAGGCCTTACGTTTACCTCGACCGGCGATGTAATGAACAACTCCGTCACCATTAGCGGCGGGGGATATAATATATCAGCAGGTGTAGGCAACGGCGGCACCGTCTATGGTGGTCTCATTGAGGCAAATCTTCCCACTGCTGGAAATACTACAACGTTTGGCGATGTGCATGATAACAAAGTAGAAATCTCTGGAACTGGTATGGCCAACAACGTCTATGGCGGCGCGTTTATAACGTATTTAGATACTGGTAATACTGATACGCTGCAAATGGGGTCGGTAACCAATAACCATGTGGATATTTTAAGCTGCGGCTATGGTCACGTTGTCGCCGGCGGGTATTATGCCATAGCCGGTACCACCGACGCCGACTTAGAATACAACAGCGTTACTGTTAACAAAGGTATTGTCGGAAAAAACCTATATGGCGCGTATTTGAACAAAGTAGGTGAGTACACCGGCACGGGCACCGTAGCCAACAACAGCGTGCTCATGACCAACGGCACTATGGATGCAGATAATTACGCCTCAACGGTCCAGGTCTATGGCGGCTATGCGGATGGGGGCGAAGGCGACAACGTTACCGTCAGGGATAATACCACTACCATCCAGCAAAGTACTATTGGGGCTAATTACGAATATCATCAAGTAGAAATCGGTGGTGGCCATTCGGATTATTTTAACACAGAACATAATAGCCTGACCCTTTCAGATAGTAATGTGTATGCGTATTCCTCTGTATATGACAATGCGTATATTGTCTTATCCGGTGGCGATGGTTGGAATGACTATGATTATCAGCCTTCTAAGGGAAGCGTCGCAAACAATACAGCGAATATAACGAATAATCTTATTCAAACAACAGGTGGGGAGAATGAAGACAGTGACCTTACCATCATCTTGGCCGGTGGTTTAAACGGAGAATATGTTGGCCCCTGGACGGGCATTAAGGACAGCACGAACAATACTCTCAATGCATCGGGAAATACCATTGGAGCTGCTAGTGAATCTGTACCCGGTTCCAAGAACTACATCGCCGGCGGCATTGCCGCAGGTCAATCACTTGTCTATGATGACAACGACGGGTGGATTCCAGGTGACCTCGTCCCCGTCAAAGCCACGGGCAATACAGCAACCCTCACGAACAATACCATCGGCACCACTAAAGCCGACGATAACTACGTAGCCGGCGGCATGGTCACTGTTGACGGCGATGCCGAGTCCAATTCCCTGTCCATAACCGGCGGCGCCATCGAAGGCAATTACTCCTATGTAGCCGGCGGTTATACGGCCAAGGGGACAGCTGGCAGCAATACGCTCCAAGTCTCAGGCGGTACCATTGGCACGGTACAAGGCAGCAAGCCCTTTGTAGCCGGTGGCTATACAGCGAGCGGGGATGCTACGGATAATACAGCAATCCTTAGCGGCGTCAGCATTGGTACCTTAAACGGTATCGATTCGTATACAGCCGGCGGCTATTCGGGAAAAGCTGGCAAGGCTACAGGAAATTCCCTGACTGTTTTGAATAGCTCTATAGGCATAGAAAATGGTACGAAAGCCTATGTGGCCGGCGGTTATGCTGGCGCAGGGGATGCTACGGATAATACGCTCACCATTTCTGGCGGCACCATTGGCACGGGCAACAAGGCCTATGTAGCCGGCGGTTATGCTGGAAAAGGAAATGCCAATAACAATACGCTCACCGTTTTTGGCGGCATTATTGGCACGGGCAACCAGGCCTATGTGGCCGGCGGTTTGGCAGATAAGAGCGGAAATGCCAACAACAATACGTTGAACCTTTCCGGTGTCACCATTGGCACGAATAGCGCCCAGGGATACGTAGCCGGCGGCTATGCCAACAAAGGAGATGCTACGGGCAACACGGTCACTATTTCCGGCGGCACCTTTGGCTCTAGTGAAAACGCTGAGACGAAAGAGACCACGGACATTACGAAATTTGTCAACTACATCGCCGGTGGCTACGCCGGTACAGGCGACGCCTCGGACAACACAGTCAACCTCCAAGGCGACGCCCTCAAGACTACGTACAGCCTCTACGGCGGCTTAGGCACTACCAGTACGGAAAATACCTTGAATGTTTCTAATCTGAATAACAGCGTAAGCAATTTGGATTACTTCCAAAACCTGAATTTCTTCATACCCAAGGGAAGCCGCGCTGGCGATACGCTCCTTACTGTAACAGATACAGCGACCATTACCAATGCTGCTGTTACAGCTAAATTACTGGCTCGGACACCCCTTAATCCGGGCGAATTCATTACCCTTTTGCGTGATGAAAATGGTATTGCCATGGACGGTATTACGTACAATATGGCCGCTGATTCGGCTGAAACCATTGATGCAGGCTTTGTTACTCGTCCGGCAGTTATCGAAAAACAAGGCACGACGGCCTTGGTCATTACGCCAGTTGATGCCACCATCGGTACCCTTTCGCCTGATACGAAACTCATAGCCGAAAGCCGGGCAGCTGCTGTAAGTACCTTGTTTAATGGGGCAGATTTTGCTGCGACAGATGGGTTTGCCGGTGCTGTTGCCGCTTATCAGGAAGAACACGGCTTGAAAGGTGCCTTTGCGCCTTTCGTTGCCATGGGTGGTTACAACCTGCGCGCCGACACGGGCTCCTACGTCGATACGAATGGCATCAATACAGATATAGGCTTCGTCCGCCAGAACTACGGACGCAACCATACAGATACGATCATGCCCTTCGTCGAATATGGCAACGGCAACTACACGAGCCACCTCGATGACGGCGCACGCGGTGATGGTGATCAGCGCTACGTAGGTGCTGGCCTGCTTGTCCGTAGAGACCAGGCTGACGGCCTCCACTACGAAGGAATGCTTCGGGCGGGCCGCCTGAACGGTGATTTCAAGGGAATCATTGAAGGGTATAGAGCCAACTACGACAGCAGTGCTGCTTACGTCGGTGCCATGGCCGGCTTAGGCAAAAGGATTCCGGCTGGAAAAACCTCGTCGTATGACTTTTATGGAAAATTCTTCTGGAACCATTTGGCTAGCGACAGTGTCCAACTCTACAGCGATATTGGCACGGCACAGTACGACTTCGACACTATCGACTCGTACCGTACACGTCTGGGCTTCCGCTGGACAGAAAACACAGATAAAACGACATCGTACTACGCCGGCTTGGCGTGGAACTACGAATTCGGCGGCGATGCCAAAGCCCGCTACCGCACCTTTGATACGCCCAGCCCGAGTACTAAAGGCTCCAGCGCCCTTTTAGAATTAGGCTGGCAGAGCAAGATCACGCGGGACAATCCATGGGGTGCCGATATCCGTTTTACAGGCTGGGCTGGAACACAACGCGGCGTGACGTACAGTGCGACCGTTAGTCGGGCGTTCTAAAAAAGGCGCCACCTATGGGGGAGCTGGGCCAGTCGCGGAGCGACTGGGTATGAAGGGGTTCATTTCTGTGTATTCAACCTCTAGGGGCCGGTATCGCATCAACTCTATTACTACTAATTGGCTCCATGCTTGAGTTTCTCCATCATGGAGAAGTAAGGCCGCAATGCCCGCACGGGGCATTGCGCCTCTCTCGCCGGACGCTGCGCGGCCGGCACTCTCCTCGCAATGCGGGGAAAGCGATGTGCGCGCAGGCACTCGGAAAAAGGCTAAAGCAATCTCTTTTTGTCATCACATTACGTGATGGACAGAAAGAGATTGCTTTTTTGTAATGTGTAAAAACAAAAAGAAGTGTAACATTTCAAATAAATATAAATTATAGTATAATGAAAACAGATAATCCAATCTGTCTCATGCCGTGGGGGCTGGAAAGCGTTGCTTTCCTTGCGGCAGCGTGGATATAGTCTTTCTTTTCACGGGGAGGAATACGTATGAAATACAGTAGAAATCTAGTAACAGGTTTGATTTTAGCCAGCGTCTGCGGCCTAGGTCTGCAGCCATTGACCGTCCAGGCAACCGATACAGTCGTCACAGGCGATAATACCCAGGTAGTCGGTGCTGCGATATATGATGAGGACGTATCCGGCAATACGGTCACCATGCCTAGCGGCACGGCCAATCATATTTTTGCTGCCTTTACGATGAAGGGCAAAGCCACTGACAACACTGTGACCATTGGCGTACCGGGCTCTTCGGTAAAGCCGGAAGTCACGTCAACCATCAACGGCGGCGAATCAGGACTTAGCGATGCGATGAGCAATAAAGTGTATGTCTATAACAGTAATGTGGGTACGATTTCTTCTGAACTAAAGCCGGAAGATACTATAGGCAAATTGGCACCTGCAGCAGAAGGTATCATCGTTGGTGGTGCTGCCAATACGTTTAAACTGTACGTTACCTTGGGAAAATCCATGACCGACGAAGAATACTACGGTGGCCTGGCTGAGCAGAATGAAGTGCATATTTCCGACAGCACCGTAGGTTCAAACATTACCAGCATCTTAGGCGGCTTAGCAGAAGGACAGGCCAACAACAATAGGGTAACCATCGAAGATTCCGACGTCACCTTGGGCAATTTTTACCGGCATATCGGCGACCAGCAGAAGCTAGTCTATGGAGAAAATTCTATCGCAGGTGGTTTTGGTGTCAATGGTGCCGATAACAACACGATCACCATCAGCAATACGACGGTAGATGTCGGGGCTGTTGGCGAGCTTGAATATTCGGATACTATGGCAGGCCAATACGGCGTTTATGGCGGCGTGGCCCGGGGCGGTACCGCATCAAACAATACTCTTTCCATTACGAACCAGAGCGAGGTGGAAAACGTTCGCTTCCTCTATGCAGGCTCCACGAATAATCCGAAGCGTGGCCCTTGGGAATTTCCCAACTCAGATGGTGCAGCCAGTGCCGGCGGGGCGATAACAGATGATTTAGCCAAGGTATCCTATGCCAATGGCAACACTTTGAATGTTGAAAACTCCGCTATTTCCGGTAATCAAATGCTTATGGGCGGAGCCACAGGGCTCACCGGGGCCAATGATAACACGGTTACTATGACCAATGCCACTGTAACAGGTCTTACTGCGTTTTATGGCAGCGAGGCTACAGGTGGGGAAACTACGGGCAACGATATTACCATTACGGGCGGCTCCATGAGCGGCACTGACGACGAAGGCTGGGACTTTTTGGGCACAATCTCCTCAAAACTAAACAGTGATAATACGCTCACCATCAAAGATGCTGTCATTTCAAATCCCCATGCAATAGTAGGGAATTTCGACACAACGGAACCTGGTAATGGATATGCAAATCCCATTGTTTCAAATAATACGATGACCCTTTCCAATACGACCGTTAACAATGTGATGGGGCAGATAACCACTGCTGTGTCATTTCAAAAAAGCAACTATAATACACTGACCATTACAGGCGGCGACATCAGCTATAACGACTATGCCAAATTGGCGCAGGGGTATTACTATGGTTTGAATTTGGCAGCTGGAACAATTATAGGTTATGGAACTGATACCGAAGCCAGCCATAATACGCTGACTGTAACAGATGCGACCATCACGAATCTGCCGGCCCTGGCTGGTGGTGACATATTCGGTGATGTTTCAGGTGCGGCCGATGATAACACCGTCACCATCACTGGTGGCTCCGTCGACGTAGGTGAAATCTACGGTGGCTACACACCATCCGGCGAAGCCCTGCGCAACAGCGTCACCATGGGTGAGGATATTACGGCGACAAAGGTTTACGGTGGATTCGTTGCCAATGAAGGAAATGCCAACAAGAACACGGTCACCATCAACGGTGGTACGGTGGAAGAAACTGTCGTAGCCGGCACCACACCTTCTGGGGATGCTTCTGGCAATACGTTAACTATCAGCGGCGGCACCATCGGCACGACAGACGCCGTAGATGAAGACGGCAACTCTATTGCTAACGGCAACCTCATCGCCGCAGCCTACACGAAAGACGGCGCAGCCGACAGCAACACGGTCAACGTCTACGGCGGCACCTTAGGCTCCATGATGAGCCTCTATGGCGGCTATACACCAGCGGATATCACGAAGAGCACGAACAACACGCTCAACATGTACACGACCAACAACACCGTTGAAAACCTGGGCTATTTCCAGACCCTCAATTTCTACGTACCGGGCGAAACCCAGGCCAATGACACGGTCCTGGAGGTCACGCAAACAGCTGACGTCCACGGCGCCGCTATTAACGCCGGCGTCGAAAACAGCGTCGGCTTGCGTCCGGGCCAGCATATCAACCTCATTCACGATGCCAATACTATCGACACGACTAGTGGCACGACGTACAGTATGATGCCGGACCGCAACTACGTCGTCACACCGGGCCTGGTCCGCTACGACGTGCTCATCAAAAAGCAAGATCCGGAAACCATCGTGCTCTATATTCCGGAAGATAGTAAGGGCACCGTCATCCCGGCGACCAAGCTCATGACGTCCCAACGTAACCGCGCCATCAGCACCGTCACGGATGTCACAGACACAGCTTCTACCAGTGGCTACGAAACAGCCATATCTGCGTGGAACGCAGATATGGGCAGCCACGCCGGCTGGGACGACCACGAGGTCTGGAAGAAATACACACCGTACGTCCTCTTAGGCGGCAATGACCTCCGCTACGACACGGACTCGACCACCAACACGCAAGGCTTCAACAGCGAACTGGGCTTCGTCAAACGGTCCTATCACGACGACTACATCGACACCTACATGCCATTCCTCGAATACGGCAACGGCAACTACACCGAACGCTATCAGGGCGCCCGCGGTGATGGTAACCAGCAGTACATCGGCGCCGGTTTCCTCGTCCGCCGCGACCGCACTGACGGCCTGCACTACGAAGCCGTCCTCCGCGCCGGCCAGCTCAACACGGACTACCACGCCGACATCGCCGGGCACCACATCAGCTACGACACGGACACGAACTACATCGCAGCCCAACTAGGTCTGGGCAAACTCTATACCCATAAGGATAACGACTACGATATCTACACGAAACTCTTCTGGTCCCACCTCTTTAGCGACAACGTAGACATCTACAGCGACCTCGGCAAAGCCCAATACCAATTCGACAGTGCTGACTCCGTCCGCAGCCGCATCGGCTTCCGCTGGACGAAGCATTACCAAGAAAACCAAACCTACTACGTGGGACTGGGCTGGGATCACGAATTCGACGGTACAGCCCGAGCCACATACAACAACTTCAATCTTCCTGAAAAAGACGGCAAAGGCGACGCGGGCTTCCTGGAACTGGGCTGGTCCAGCCAAAGTCACAAAGACAATCCCTGGAACGCCGACGTCAAACTCAGAGGCTGGGTAGGCATGAAGAAGGGGATTGATTATACCCTTACTATTGGCAGAGCCTTTTGATACTGCCCGCTGATAGAGATAAACACAATAGGACCCAAGGAAACTACAAAAGCGGTTCCTTGGGTCCTATTTTTGTGTCAGATTTAACTTTTGGAATCAGCCTCTATCCCCGCTTCGCGGGACTTTCTCCGATCTCGGAGAAAGCCTGCGACGATTCATTTTAGTGGTCATCTGATCGAAGCCTATTAACCGTGCATTTTTGTGTAATATGAATTGTATTGACAGGGAATATGGGGATTGATAATATGGTGTACATACATCAAAAGGAGTAGTCATAACTAGAAAACGACGACGTACGCAGTGTTTTGGGTGTGAATTGGGAGGGGCTTTTATGGAAACAAAAACGATGCAAGGACGGCAGGGAATCTTGCTCATAGTCGTGGCGGCGTGTCTCCTTTTTGGCTATGGTGCTGGTGTGAGGGGGATTTATGGAATCGTGATCAAGCCTTTGACGGCCCTGTCCGGAATTAGCTATGCTGATGCTGGCTTTTCCTTTGGCATTGCACAGCTCATGTATGGTCTGACCCAGCCTTTGTGGGGCGCATTGGCACTACGGAGAGGAAATCGCCTGGTTCTCTTGTGCGGTGTTCTCCTTATGGCAGCAGGCTTAATCCTGACGCCTTTGGCACATAGTGTTTCGTCGCTCACGTTATACTTGGGCATTATTCTGGCCTCCGGTACAGGTGCTCTCAGCTTTGGTCTCGTCATGGGTACGATTTCTCCCATCCTTGGACCTAAGCGGGCTTCGGCTGTTTCTGGTATTCTCAATGCCTCAAGCGGTATCGGCAGTGCTATTTTATCGCCAGTCATGCAAGGCCTCAATAGCGCTGTTGGCATTCAGGAGGGCCTTTTTATTTTGGGCGGCGCTATGGCCTGTTTGTTTCCAGCCGTTTGGTGGCTCTGCGGTCTGCAGAAAAAGGCTGGCATTAGCGCAGCTGCTGAAGCGACAGCAGGAGAGAGCAGAATCAGCATTGCAGAAAACCTGAAACGGGCTTGGCGGACTTGGGATTACAAGGCACTCCTCATTGGCTTCAGTACGTGCGGCTTTCACATGGTCATTATTCAGACCCATTTAGTCCCACAAATGGAATCCTTGGGCATTCCTGGCGCTACAGCTGCCATGATCTACACGGGTTTTGGCATTACCTCCATTTTAGGCTCTATCCTCTGCGGAGTCCTGTGCCTGCGCTTCCCGCTCCGCACCGTCTTGGGTACACTCTATGCGTTGCGCGTCGTAACTGTAGGAGTATTCATTTTTCTTGTGCCGCAGACAACAATCTGGCTGGCTCTTTTTGCGCTCCTTCTGGGCATGACCGGTGATGCCACAGTGACACCGACGTCGCAAATCATTAGTAACCGCTTTGGCGCTGCATCTATGGCCGTTCTCTTTGGCCTGACCTTTGTTTGCCACCAAACGGGTGGTTTCATCAGTTCCTGGCTGGGCGGAATTCTTTACACGCAAACTGGTTCGTACGATATGATTTGGTTAGCCGATATTATCCTTTGTGCTATAGCTGCTGCCGCCAGCTATTCTATTCGAAAATGATGGATATCCTTCAATCAAATAGTAGTACGGCTGCAATGCCCGTATGAAGTTATTGTACCAGCCTGGTACACAGCGCTTTCTCAAGTCTTAGAGAAAGCGCGTCAGGAAAATTAGACTTCCTTATTGAATCCCTCCGAAATTCGAATTGATATGCATTTGCCTAATGACTATAATAGTGTATGAAAAGTAATTAAGCATATATTGAATGTAAGGGGGAAATACCGTAATGAACGAGTTTGTCTATAGCTATCCTACAAAGGTTTTATTTGGTGAAAAAGCCGCGGCTAAGCATTTGCCGGCAGAGTTATCTAAGGTTGGGCAGACGGTCATGTTGGCGTATGGTGGCGGCTCTATTAAGCGGAACGGGATTTATGATGAGCTTCTTAGTGTCTTGCAGGCTGCTGGGAAACGAATTGTTGAGTTTTCCGGTATTATGTCTAATCCAACGTATGCCAAGGTTCAGGAAGGGGCAGCGCTGGCTAAGGCAGAAGGTGTTGATTTTATCTTGGCTGTTGGTGGTGGATCTGTCCTAGACTGCTGCAAGGTGGTTTCGGCTCAGGCTAAGCTAACGACGGACCTGTGGAGTTTTGAGTATGGTGAAAAGAAGCAGCCTGCGGAATTTATCCCTATGGGTGCTGTTGTTACGGCTTTTGGCACTGGCTCGGAAATGAATAATGGTGCCGTCATTACGCATGAGGAAAAGAAAATCAAAGGAGCCTTATGGGGAGCTTTTTATGATTTTGCTATTCTTGATCCGCTTTATACAATGACGATGCCTTTGAAGCAAGTTTTTTCCGGGGCTTTCGATTCGCTCAGTCATTGTATGGAAACGTATATGGGAAAACCGCGGACAAGCAATTTGTCCGATGAAATTAACGAAGCGTGCCAGCGCAATATTATCGCCCATGTACGGGCTACTCTGGCAAATCCTCAGGATGTGCAGGCCCGTAGCGAGCTTATCTGGGCGGCAGCCATGGCGGAAAATGGTATTCTAAAAATCGGCAAGGCTACGGATTTCCAGGCTCATATGCTGGAACATCAGCTCGGCGCTTATACGGATTGCAACCATGGCCAAGGCTTGGCGGTTATCCATCCTGTTTTGTATCGTCATATGCTCACGGAAGGGGAAGAGCAGTTTGCTCGTTTGGCTGTCAATGTCTGGGGAGTTGATCCCTCTGGAAAGAGCCAGGCAGAACTTGCCGAAGCGTTTGTTCAATCTTTGGCAGCTTTCATTAAAGAAGCAACTTTGCCAACCACCTTTGCTGAAATGGGGATTACTGGTGACGTAGATTATAAGGCTATTGCTCAAAGTACGGTCCTCACGCCCAACTGCTGCAAGAAATTCACAACGGAAGAACTTCTGGATGTGTTGATGGAATGCAAGGGATAGGGAAGATTTTAACTTTATCTTTTATTGGGATAGAATGTGGCCAGGGCCTAAGGAAATGCTTTTGCTATTTCCTTAGGCCCTGTTTTTGTGTGTTCAAATAAGTTAAAAGAATCAAACTCTATAAAATCAACCACTATTCCCGCCTCGCAGTGCTTTTCCTAATCTTGGAGAAAGCCTTTATTTTTTTTGCTGGCTTTACGGGATGTTCTAGTCTCTGAATTCGCTTTTCATATTCATCTAGGACATTTTGCAGTGTAATGTGGGCCATTTCTTCTTCGGCCCGAGTTTGAACCTGGTCGAAGGAGTCCTGGAGTGCTTCTTGAATGTGGACGCCTACGCCGCAGTTGGGATTAGTGTGGGTGTCCAGGTGGAGCAGGGGCTTGCGGCCTTCGACGGCGCGGTAGACGTCTAATAAGGTGATTTCCGTTGGTTCTTTTGCCAGTTCTGGTTTGGCGTGGCCTTTGATGCTGCGCAGGAGATCGGCTTTGCGCAGTGTAGACATGAGCTGCCGGACGTAGCTGGCGTTGGTTTGGACGCTGATGGCGATGCGTTCACTCGTGAGGGGCAGGTCCGGATTTAAATTGATGAAGGCGAGAATGTGGACGGCGTCGCTGACTTTGGTTGAGTATTTCATGGGAATTTCCTCCTTGCTGTTGATTTTATTTTAACATCCTGTTGACGAAGATACAAGACGGTGTTACACTATGTTTGATGTTAGAAATAAATGTACAGCAAAGAAAAGAGGATATAGCCATGAGCTTTTACGAAGATCTTGTCATGAAGACACAGATGAATTACAACAAATATTATCGCCTGTATATGATGGGCCGTACACCTTACGAATTGAGCGACAAGCCTTGTGCTCCGTATAAGGAGCAGATTGCTGCTTTGATTGAGAAAATCAATACGGCAGATTGTGTAATTGTCGGGGGTGCTTCAGGACTTTCCGCTGCCGGCGGTGGTGATTTCTATTATGAGGATTCGCCGTCGTTCCGTCAGTATTTCGGCAAGTTTGCCAAGAAGTATGGCTTTGCCGGTGCTTTTAATGGTATGCAGTATCCCTATGCCACGCGAGAAGAATTCTGGGCTTACTTGGCGACGTTCCTGTATACGACGCAGCATGCACCGGTCCGTCAGCCTTATAAGGATTTGGATGTCCTCATCAGGGATAAGGATTTTCATATTCTGACGACGAATCAGGACACACAGTTTATCAAGCTGTATCCAGAGGCCAAGGTTAGTGAAATTCAAGGGGACCATCGCTTTTTCCAGTGCGCCCGTCCTTGCTGTGATGATACGTGGGATGCCTTACAGCCTATTGAAGAGATTATCAAAGCGACAGGCGATGGTCTCTCTATTCCCAGTGATATGATTCCCCATTGTCCCCATTGCGGTGGTGAAGCGTTCCCGTGGGTCCGGGGCTATGGCAATTATCTCCAAGGAACGAAGTACGAAGCAGAGTATGCTAAAATTTCCCAGTATGTCCAGGCACATGCAGATGCGAAGATTCTCTTCCTCGAACTCGGTGTGGGCCGCTTGACGCCCATGTTTATTCAAGAACCGTTCTGGAATCTGACGCTCAATTTGCCTCAGGCGTACTACGTGTCGGTAAACGACCGCTATGCTTTCTTGCCGAAGGATATTGAAGATAAAGGCTTTGTCATCCACGGTGATTTAGCGGAAGTGCTCCACGATGCAGCGGATGCCATGGTCAACAGGAAGACGAATTAAGGAGGTATAGGGATGGCAAAGTATCAGGAAATTGCAGAAAAAATCAAAGCGGCCGACGCCATTCTCATCGGTGCCAGCAATGGCCTTTCCATTACGGAAGGGATTCATCTCTTTGCTGATAACCAGGCGCTACAGGACCTCTTAGGTGACTTCAAGGACCGGTATGGCTTGCGGTCTCTCTTGCAGGGTATGGGTGCCCGCTGGCCTGAAGAAGAAGTGAAGTGGGCGTTTTGGAGCCGCATTGTGCAGCATTATTGCAATGAGTACCAGCCTACGCCGGTCATGCATGATTTGAAATCGCTCATAGGGGACAAGGAGTATTTCATCGTTACGTCGAATGGGAAAGAGCACTTTGAAAAGAGTGGCTTTGCTAAAGAAAAGATTTATGAAATTGAAGGAACGTGGCTCGCTTTGCAATGTGCTCATGCCTGCCATGCCGGGTTATATCCTTGGTCAGACCTGGCAGAGAAGATGGCGGCTGCAGAACAGGATGGCCGCATCCCTGCAGATATGGTGCCCAAATGCCCCCGGTGTGGTGGTCCTATGGCAGTACACCTGTGCTTGGATCAGAACTTTTTGCCAGACCACGAAGCCGGACGGCGGTTCCAGGATTTCCTCACGCAATACCACGGCAAAAAACTGGTTATTTTAGAATTGGGAATTGGCAAAAATAACCAGCTTATCAAGGCGCCGCTCATGCGGCTTACGGCGGCAGAAGCGCAGGCTACGTATATCACGATTAATTTAGGTGAAATTTTCATTACGCCGGATATTAAAGAACGGGCCTACGGTCTGGAGGGGTATTTGGAACCGGTAGTCCATGAGCTGGTGACGTGCCTATGAGACAGGTAATTCCTGCTGCCATCCGGGAGGACTATGTGTACTGGAAGACGTATATGCATGAGCACGTAGATTTTTCCCATGGTGCCAGCGTCATCCACACGAAGGCCCACTGCGAGCGGGTGCTCTTGTATGGCCTCATCTTGGCAAGAAAGCTGAAGCTGACTAAAGCGGAAACGGTGAGTCTCTGTCACGCTGCTGTGTATCATGACTCGCGGCGTCACGATGACTGGCTCGACGTTGGCCATGGGAAACGGGCTGCTGAATACTACCAGCAGGCCTGCCAAGCCGGGGCCTTGCCCTTTTACCGCCTGGCGTATGTTGTGATGGCTTGGCACGATCACGCTGATGAGGAAGGTCTGGCCGTCATACGTGAGCACGTTGATTCGCCGCATGCAGTGCTCGTGTACCAAACCTTTAAGGATGCCGATGCGCTGGACCGCTTCCGCCTCGGGCCAAATGGCCTGGATGTACGTTATTTGCGCAGTGAGGCAGCACGTCAGCTCTATGATTATGCCCATGCCGTCTGGACAGACGGTCTTGAGGAGGGATAAACGATGAAGCAGATGGATACACGCAATCTTTCCATGGTCATGGATCTCTACGAAATGACTATGGCCAACGGCTATTTTCACACGGCCGATATTTATGATCCCGTTACCTTTGATGTATTCTACCGGAAAAATCCAGATGGCGGAGGTTTTGCTATCTTTGCCGGTTTAGAGCAGGTCTTGGATTATTTAGAAGGGTTGCATTTTGGCCCGGAGGATATTGGCTATTTGCGGTCTCTTCGGCTTTACGACGAGAAATTCCTCGAATGGCTGGCTCACTTTCGTTTTACCGGTACAGTAACGGCCATGCCGGAGGGCACTATTGTTTACCCAAACGAGCCATTGGTGACCATCAATGCACCGCTCATCGAAGCCCAGCTTGTAGAAACAGCCATTCTGGCCCAGATTAATCACCAGTCCCTCATTGCGACGAAGGCCCGCCGCATTGTCCAGGCTGCCAAGGGACGGGCTGTTTCGGATTTTGGTGCCAGACGGGCCCATAATATGGATGCTGCTGTCTACGGTGCACGGGCGGCGTATATCGGTGGCGTCGACAGTACGGCTACGGTCTTGGCAGGCCAGCTTTTTGGCATTCCCGTAAGTGGTACTATGGCTCACAGCTGGGTCATGTATTTCGACGACGAGTATACAGCGTTCAAGCACTTTGCCGAAATCTATCCGGATCAGGCAGTCCTCCTGGTGGACACGTATAATGTCCTTACGTCGGGCGTGCCCAATGCCATCCGGGTGGCAAAAGAAGTCCTGGAGCCTATGGGCAAACGCTTGGCCGGTATCCGTCTTGATTCAGGCGACTTGGCCTATCTTTCAAAAGAAGCACGGCGTATGCTCGACGATGCCGGCCTGACTGATTGCCGCATTGTCGTTTCTAACAGTCTCGACGAATACACAATTCGTTCCCTCCTCGATCAGGGCGGCTGCATCGACTCCTTTGGCGTCGGCGAACGGCTCATTACTGCCAAGAGCGACCCCGTCTTTGGCGGTGTCTATAAGCTTACGGCCGTTCATCACGGACAAGCGTGCCGCCCTAAAATTAAGCTCTCTGAATCCTTCGAAAAGATCACTAATCCAGGCCGGAAGAAAATTTGGCGTATTTACGACGCAAGCGGTCATGCCCGGGCAGACCTCCTGACAAATCCCGATGAAAAACCGGATGTGCGCACGGAATACGTCTTCATCGATCCGGAGAAGCCTTGGAAACGATCATACTTCAGTCATTGCATAGCAAAAGAATTGCACCAGACGTACATCCAACAAGGCAAACGCGTCCAAACCCTGCCAGCACTTTCGGATATACGGGCGTACGTCCAGGACCAGCTGTGTCATGAGATTTGGCCGGAAGAACAACGCTTTGAAAATCCTCACCACCATTATCTTGATATGAGTCCGGCCTATTATGAAATGAAAATGAATCTTCTGCGTCAGACGCGGGGACAAGACAGCCTGTAAAAAGGCTCTTCCACCTTTTTTCACTAAGCTGTCCGGGTAAAAGAGAGCAAAAAAGCGCCAGCTTCGGATACAATGTATCCCGAGGCTGGCACTTTTTTTTGTAACCTTTTTTGGAGGTGCTGATATTTGGCTTGTATTTTTCTTATTAAAGAGGAAATAAAAAGTGAGATTTGCGGATACGTTGTTGCCGTTTTTTAGCTTTCACCTCCAAGTTTGGAGAAAGCTAAGAAAAAGTTATGTTCCTGTTTAGCTTTTAGAAAGGTTTATGATGCATACTTACAAGCATCAATCTTGAAGCAGGTTAGAGAAAGGCGGCGATTTGTATGGTAGCAACTCGGGCAGGTGTTTTGGAACGAGTAACGTTTTTTAGGAAGTTTGTAGAGCATCCCACGGAGATCGGTAGTGTTACGCCCAGTTCGGCTGTGCTGGTGGAGGCTATGGCTGACCAGGTTCCTTGGCAGCATGTGCAAAGTGTCATCGAGCTGGGTTCCGGTACAGGGACGTTTACACGGGCTATGGCCGATCGCGTGCGTGCAGATTGCCGTGTAATCTTAGTGGAGCAGGATTGGCAAATGCGCTATGACCTGCAGCAGGAGTTTCCTGATTTTGCTGTAGAGGAACGGGCTGAGGAGCTGACCCGTATGGTTCACCAGTCTGGCTTGCAGCATGTTGATTGCGTTGTATCCGGGTTGCCATTCCTTTCGTTTCCGAAAGCTTTGCGGGAAGAAATCATCCGTGAGGTTTGGCAGGTCCTTTCTCCGGAGGGAGTTTTTGTCCTCTTTCAGTATACGCCGTTTTTGAGGCCTCTCTTGGCCAGTTATTTCCCGTCTATTGAGACAAAGTACGTGCTCAAGAATTTCCCGCCGGCCTTGGTCTATACGTGCCGTTTCGGTCGATAAGAGGAGGGGACGCTTATGTTTCTGACACAACTGGGCGCTTGGGATTACCACGCCTTTACACTCATCAACAATATGGCCGGCCAATACGCTATACTGGATTCGCTCATGAAAGGCTTATCCCGCTATGGTCCGGAAATTTTTGTGGCATTTCTGGTCTATCTATGGTTTAAAGGCCGTGCGGGTACAGAAGATCAAAGAGATCACCGTACTTTCGTCATCTTAGCTATTGCCGGTACGGTATTCGCCTTGGCAATAGGCCAGGTAATCGGTACAATCTGGTTCCGTCCCCGTCCTTTCACCGTTCACTTAGTAAATATGCTCTTGCCACACGCAGCAGATGCATCCTTCCCGTCGCATCATGCCTTGGCAGCCTTTGCCATTGCGACAGCTGCCTGGTTCTATGACAAGAGGACCGGTATCGTCTTTGGTATCTTTGCCATTCTCGTCGGCATTTCCCGTCCCTTCGTCGGGGCTCATTATCCCCTAGATATCGCCGGTGGCGCATTCATAGGCATTGCGGCTATGACAGTCGTCTACAAAGGCAGAGTGATTCTGATGAAACCGGCAGCTTTTATCGTACGTATTTATGAAAAGGCTCTGTCACAACAAATGGTTGATTTTGACGAGAAATAGCGTATAATAATAGTA
>NZ_JAQDBC010000031.1:0-29886 GCF_027681725.1 Caecibacter sp. AF58-12pH5A
CTCTTTCGAGCCAGTGATCCTCATTCGTTTTTATAGGGGCGTTATTTCACAGCCCCTTTGCTTCCGCAATATACATTTAACGTCATACAGACTTAACGGACCGGAATGATTTCCAGCCAATAGCCGTCGGGATCGGCAATGAAGTAAATACCCATTCCTTTGTTTTCAAAGACGATACAGCCCATTTCTTCATGTTTCTTATGAGCTGCAGCAAAATCCTGCACGCGGAATGCCGTATGGAATTCATTTTCGCCCAGATTATACGGTTCCTTGCGGTCTTTAATCCACGTCAGTTCCAGCTGAAAATCGCTGGCTTCATTGCCCACATAGACAATGGTAAACGCCGGGTTTTCAATGCGGCGCTGTTCTGTAAGGCCTAAGGCCTCTTGATAAAAAGCCATACTTTTTTCCAGATTAAGAACGTTGAAATTGGTGTGTGCAAACTTAAATTCCATGCTATACAGCCTCCTTTTTATTCTTCCTGCCAGCCTTTCGCTACATCGACCCAGCCTGCAGCATGAGAAAAAGCTTCTAATTCAGGCAAGGTCACTTCAATGGCACTATTGCCGGTACCACAGGCAGGAAACACCGTCGTAAAGCGTTTTAGTGACAGATCCAGATAGATGTCTACGCCAGGATTGACGGCAAAGGGACAGACACCGCCGACGGGATGGCCGGTCAGTCGTTCCACATCCGTTGCCTTCACCATACTGGCCTTTGTATGAAACGTTTCTTTAAAACGGTGGTTGTCCACGCGGGCATCACCGGCAAAAATCACCAAAAAAGCCCCGTCATGATCAGGCCGGTAAAACGACATAGACTTGGCAATACGCTTTCCCTCCGTATGTAAGGCAGCCGCCGCCAGCTCTACAGTCGCGCTGGATTCTGCCAGCACCTGAATGCGTGTGGCAGCGCCAAAAGGCGCCAAATAGTCCCGGACCTTTTCCAAGGACATACAAATCCCCCCTCAGCCGGATTTATCAATTCTTTTAACGCTATTATTATATACTACAAAAGAACTTCTGTACAAGCATTTCACCTCAGAGAAGCTCAAAGGAAGCAGTGCTGCCCCGCTTCGTCTTTTGAATGGCCAGGCGCGTATCAATCCGTTCCCGCAATTCACCGACGTGGGAAATAATGCCGACCAGACGGCCGCCCTGCTTAAGTTCCATCAGCGTTTTTAAGGCAAAATCCAGCGTTTCCGGATCGAGCGTACCAAAGCCTTCATCAATAAAGATCGTATCCAAATGAATACCACCTGAATAGGCCTGAACGACATCAGCCAAGCCCAAAGCCAGAGACAGGGAGGCCAGGAATGTTTCCCCGCCGGACAGGGTATTGGCTGGCCGGGCATAGCCTGTATACGTGTCAAAAACCTCTATATCAAGACCTGCCCGTAAGACGCGTTTATCTTCCCGGCTATGCGAACGCTGCAGCTCGTAGCGGCTGCGGCTCATCTTTTCCAGGCGCAAATTGGCTGCCTGCAGCACTTCATCGAGCAGGGCTCCCAGGACATACCGCTCGAAGTTAACGCCTGTAGCCTCACCTTTCAGGAGATCATAGACGCTGCGGATTGTTTCATAGCGTTTGGCAAGGGCTGCCTGTTCCTGTTGCCATTGGGCAATTTGACGCTCATAGTTCTCTAACTGTTTGAGTTCTGTCTGCAGGGCCGCTACAGTCTGGGACAGGTGCTGACAACGTTCATTTTCCTCTTTCAGCTTCTCATAGGCAGCCTGCATTTGTGGCCGTTCCTTACCAGCCGTTGCCTGACGGGCCAGTTGCAGCTGGCCTTGTACTTGCTGCACCTGGCCTTCGTAGTCTTTAATTGCCTGCCGCACAGTTGCCGCACGGGGAATATGGACCTGCAAGTCCTGACATTCCTGCAGGGATGCAAAGCCATAAGCCTGAGCCTGCTCTGTCAAAGCCGTTCGCGTTTCCGTATATTGTGCTGCCAGATTTTCCCGTTGTTTCAGTGCCGCAGCAGCCTGGCCGCTAAAGCGGGCTGCTGCCTGCATCGTTTCTGACAGTTGCTGCTGCAGAGCTGCCGTTCCCCTGTCAAAGGCCTGTTGTTGCTCCCTAAGGCCTTGCAGAGCCTGCTGTAAGGCCTCAGGCTGACGGTATGCCTCGGGTAATACAGCTTCAGCCTGCGTTTTGATCTCTATTTGGCGAACGTGTTCACGGCCTGCCGCTTCTGCCTCTTGGCGGGCTTTTTCTGCCGCTGTTTCCTGATCCGCCAGGCTCTGCTGCCACTGGACCAGATCCTGCTGCAACTGCTGCAAAGCCTTTACCTGGCGGTCTACGGCGGCTAACTGCTGTTTTCCTTCCTGTACATATGTCTGCCATGTACGGCTATCCTTTTCTGCCGGATAGGCACACCGCTGCTGCTCATACTGCTTCTGTTTTTCTTTTAAAGCCGTTTCCAGGCTCTTGGCCTGTACTTCTGCAGCCTGCCGCTTTTTTTCACTCTCCGCAGCAAGCGCTTTGCGCCGGTCTACATCGGTCTTTTGAGGAAAATCGGCCGGTTTGGCTGCCTTATGGGGATGCGTCGTTGCACCACAGACCGGACAAGGTGCCCCTTCGGTCAGTGTTTCTGATAAGACAAAGGCCTGTCCCTGTTGATACCGCTGGCTCACGGCTTCGAAATCGACGCGGTCGTGCGCTGCTGCTTCGTCAGCTTTCGTCAGTTCTTGTATCGCCTGGTGCCAACGGGCCTCCGCCTGATGGATATCCTGTGCTAAGGTCTCCAAGGCCTGTTCCCGGCTTAAGCACACCTCTGCGTTCTGCACGTCTGCCCGTCTCTGTTCCGCTGTTGCTGCCAGCTGCGGCAGGCTGCCGATCTGTTCTTGTGCACTTCGCACCTTCTGACGCCATGACAATACCGATGCCTGGGCCTGTTCCTGTTCTTTCTGCGCGCCTTCAGCCCGGGCCGCGGCCTGCTTTTCCTGACGGCATACGTCGGCATAGGCTGCCGCCTGAGCCTGCAGACCTTCCAGCTTGCCAATCTGCTTAGCCCGCTTAGTATAAGCCGGCCGTTCTTTTTCCCACCGTTCCGATTGCACCTGCAGCTCTTTTTCAGCCTGCTGTGCTTGCTGTGCCTCAGCCTGAAAACGGTCATATTCAGCACGGGCTGCCTTGCCCTGCCGTAAGATATCTGCCAAATGCTGGCACGGCTCTGCTAAGAGCTCTGCCTTTTCCAGCTTTTGCAAATACTCCCGTTCTTTGGCTATGGCTGGTTCCTGTTGCTGCAAGACCTGCAGCTCTTTTTCAGCCCTGTCCAGGGTTTGCCACTGATGGTCCAGTACTTCCAGCTGCTGGACCTGGCGCTGGTGCGCATCCCGTTGCTGCAGGGCCACGCGGACTTCCTCTTCTTTCATTTTCACGTCGCCTGTGCGGGCTGCAATCGTGGCCACCAGGGCCTGTTCATCGGCGACACCTGCCAGTTCCAGGTATTGGGCAATTTTCATATTTCGCTCTTCATTGCCCTTGCCGGCCAACTTCTGTTCCGCATCAGCCAGCTGTTCCAGCCGGCCATAGCGCTCGGTATGAAAGAGAACCTGCATAATCTGCTGCCGTTCTGCCGATGGTGCCAGAAGCAGCCGGCGGAACTCCCCTTGCGGCAGGAGCACGACTTGCCGGAACTGATCGTATTTAAAGCCTAAGAGGTTTTCTACTTCAGCTTTTACGTTGCGGCTCGTAATCAGTGTACCTGTCATCTCATCGCCCTGCCATTCGTACAAGGCAGCGTGCATAGGCTCATGTTTTAGACCTGTACCTCGCTTTTTGGCAACGTATTGTTCAGGACTGCGTTCAATACAGTAGCGTTTCTCGCCAATGGCAAAAGCAAAGAGAACCTTCGTAGCCTCGTCTGCCGTCGCGTATTCACTGCGCATGTTGGTTCCGGTGCGGCTGTTACCGCTCGTGCCACCATAAAGGGCATAGCAAATGGCATCGAGAATCGTCGTCTTGCCTGATCCTGTAGGCCCATAAATGAGAAACAGCTGCCGCGTGCCGAGCTGGCGGAAGTCAATGACCTGTTTGCCTGCATAGGGACCAAAAGCGTGCATTTCCAAATAGATAGGTTTCACTGGTCATCACTCCCTTCTTCACGCTGCAAGGTCTCCCAGAGGCGCTGGAGATAGGCGGTTTCCTTTTCCGAAAGAGGCTGATCTGGCCGGATGGCCGCCGCAAAGTTATCGAAAAGCGCCTGATCAGATGCCTGGCGCAGGTCAAAATTTCTGTCACCGCTGTTGGCTGCCACTTGGCGCTGTGGCGTTTCTAAAGCCAGGGCATTGGGGTACTTACGCCGTAATTTCCCCATCCCATCCAGGATTGGCTGCGTATCGTCTACCCGGGCGAGAACGAAATCGTCTGTCTGCCTGTCTTCGCGTTCCATGATTTCTGCAAAGGTGCCCGTCAGAATACGTACGTCTTTACGCGGCACAAAGGGCACATGGGTAGTCGTCACTGTACCATCTGCTGCTAAGTCGGCAATGACTGCCCCCTTTTTTTGCTTCGCTTCGCTGAAGGAATATTTCATGAGGCTGCCGGCATAGCGGATATTCGCATGGCCAGCCTGCTGCGGCCCATGCAGATGCCCAAGGGCAGTATAGGAGTAAGGTGCAAAGACAGCCGTATCGATACATTCTGTCCCTCCAAGAGAGAGGGGCCGTTCAGAGTCACTGGCCGTACCCCCACTGGCAAAGACATGGGCAATGCAGACCGTACGCAGGCCGGCTGTTCCTTTTGACTGAAAGGCTGCCAGACGGCTCAGGGCAGTCTGATGATCACGGATACTGTCATCACCCAGAAGCTGCCGCACATCGGCTGGTTCTGCATAGGGCAGCGCAATAAAGGCGACCGGTCCGGCCGCATCATCCAGAACGACAGGACCTGATAGTTTATCCAGGTCGCCGGCAATATAGAGCTGCTGACGAGCCAGGAGGCGGCTGCCAAAAGACAGTCGTGCTGCACTATCGTGATTGCCACTGATAACGAAAAAAGGCACGTGCATTTCTGCCGTAACCTTCGTCGAAATTTCGTCAAATAATTCTACTGCCGCTGCCGGCGGCAGGCTGCGGTCATATACATCACCTGCCAGGACAACTGCGTCAATATGCTCACTTTTCAGCAGGGGCAGGAACTGTTCTTTGAGAACATAAGCCTGCTCATCTGTCAAATATTCACCATAAAACATTTTCCCTAAATGCCAATCTGCCGTATGTAAAATACGCATACCGTCACCTCTTCTGTCTTAGGCCTGCTGCAAACGGCGCAGCATAGCTATTTCCGCAGCATAGCCGGCCAGATCATTGGGCGTTTCCAAATAGAATGGCAAATCCCGCAGTACCGGGTGATTGATAATCGCAGTAAAGGCATCTATACCAATCTGGCCCTGGCCTATTTTTTCATGGCGGTCCTTATGGCTGCCCAGGCTATTTTTGCTGTCATTAATATGGATTGCTTTCAGACGGCCGAGACCGATAGTGCTGTCAAACTGATGCAGTACCTCTTCGAGCTGCCCGACAATATCATAGCCGCCGTCAAAGACATGGCACGTATCGAGACAGACGCCCAGCTTATCCGAAAGAGTTGTCTTTTCTATTATAGCAGAAATTTCTTCAAAATTCCGACCTACTTCGGTTCCTTTGCCGGCCATGGTCTCTAAGAGGACCGTTGTCTTTTGCTCCGGCCAAAGGCATTCATTTAGCATGCCGGCAATCAGTGTAATACCGGTTTCCGCCCCCTGGCCAACGTGGCTGCCGGGATGAAAGTTATAGCGGCAATGGTCCAGGTACTCCAGGCGTTCTAAGTCTTCCTTCATTGCCCGCCTGGCAAAATCCCGCGTCTTTTCCGTTTTGGAACAACCGTTCAGCGTATACGGCGCATGCGCCAGGATCGGTGCAAAGTGATGCACTGCCATGAGGGCATTGAGAGCCTGCATATCCTCTATATCAAGGGGCCGGGTATTCCCGCCCCGGGGATTACGTGTAAAAAATTGAAATGTATCAGCTCCCAGTGACAGGGCTTCCTCGCCCATATGCAAAAATCCCTGGGATACAGATAAGTGACAGCCTATGTGCAGCATAGTGTTCTCCTTTCTTTCCTGAAGACAGGAAAACAGGCTGCAACGAACGCCAACGCTTCGTTACAGCCTGTTTTGATTTTTCCTATTTTTTCTGGCATTCAGCACAAACTCCTGTGAATGACAAACTAATGCTGTCTACACGATAGCCCGTCTGACTACCTGCCATTTCAGATAGCTTGTCCTGGTCGATGTCCACATCCATCACCTTGTTGCAGCGGGTACAACGAATATGCGCATGCGGCTTAGTATTATAGTCGTAGCGATGTGCGTCTTCTTCGCACTGCAGTACCTGTACTACTCCGATTTTGGCAAATATTTCCATCGTCTTATAGACAGTTGCCAAACTCATGAACGGGTACTTAGGCTGTAACGTTTTGTATATAGCCTCCGCGTTGGGATGCGTCGTGTTCTGATTTACTACTTCATAGACTGCCAGTCGTTGCGGCGTAACCTTGTATCCATTTTCTCGTAATACTGCAGCAATATCCATGAATAACAACCTACTTTCTACCTACCTCATATCTACAATTTGTTATAGATATTTGTTGAGTCTTGTTTTTACTTCCAACCTCACCTATATTTTACATGTTATTGATTTATATGGCAATATGAGAACTGTTATATTACGCTAGAAATATTAATTTTTTTTTAAAAACGATACTCCGTTAGGGGTTTCCCGGGCGAAAAAAAGAAAAGTTGACGAGAACTCCGTTTACAAGCATAATATTAATACATGTAGAAAGGAGCTCCCCATGAGTGAAGATAAGATTATTCAACAAATTGCCACAGACCAGCATATCCGGCCAAACCAGGTAGCAGCCGCCCTGCGCTTATTTGCCGACGGCAACACAGTTCCCTTCATTGCCCGTTACCGCAAAGAAGCCACAGGCGTACTGGATGAAGTACAGCTGCGTAATATACAAGCCCAATACGAATACGAACAGGCTCTGGAAGCCCGTAAAGAAACGATCCGCCAATCTCTGATGGACCAAGGTCTTTGGAGCAACACCTTGCGCCAACAGCTGCTGGCAGCCCGCCAGCTGCAGGATGTCGAGGATATTTATCTGCCCTATCGTCCTAAAAAGCGAACCAAAGCCTCCGTCGCCCGCGCTGCAGGCTTGGAACCCTTAGCTGACCTGTTCTGGAAACAGGACCCGCAGGCACCGGCCCCGGAAGAAGCCGCCCGGCCCTATGTGTCCCAGGCGGTGCCCACGACAGAGGATGCTATTCAAGGGGCAGCCAACATTATTGCCGAACGTTGCTCCGAGCTGGCCCCCTTCCGCCGCTACCTGCGTCAATCCTTCCGCCAAGACGGCAAGATTCTGTGTACGCTGCAAGTAGAAGAAGCGAATGCCGGCCCTTTTCTCTCGTACAAGGAGTTCAGCGAACATGTACGTACCCTGCCCAGTCACCGTATTTTAGCGATTAACCGCGGCGAAGCTCAGAAGATCCTTAAAGTCTCCCTCCAGGTGCCGGCAGAGGCTTATATCAAACGGCTGCAAGAGCTGATCCTACACGGCCCTTCCCCGTACAGCCAAATTCTGGCAGACGCAGCTGCAGATAGTTACAAGCGCCTTATTGGCCCGCAAATTGAACGGGAAGTGCGCAACGCTCTGACTGAAAAGGCAGAACGCCAGGCTATCCGCGTCTTTGCTGCCAACCTGCGCAGCCTGCTCTTACAGCCGCCCTTTGCCGGACAGACCATTCTCGGCCTGGATCCGGGCTTTCGTACAGGCTGCAAGGCCGCCGTCATCGATGCGACGGGAAAGGTACTCGACTATGGCGCGTATTACCTGACGGGCTCGGAAAAGCAGAAAAAGGAAGGCACAGCGGCCCTGACTGCTATGATCCGCAAGCACGGCGTTACGCTTATTTCCATTGGTAATGGTACAGCTTCCTATGAAACGGAACAGGTTATTTCCCAGCTGATTGCCGACCAGAAGCTGCGCTGCCGCTATATCATAGCCAATGAAGCCGGTGCTTCCGTCTATTCTGCTTCCGATCTGGCCCGCGAAGAAATGCCAGATCTGGACGTTACCATCCGCGGTGCTGTGTCGATTGCCCGGCGCATTCAGGATCCGCTGGCAGAAGCCGTTAAAATCGATCCCCAATCTATTGGCGTCGGCCAGTATCAGCACGATGTCAATCAGAAAGCGCTAAATGCCGCTCTGGACGCCGTTGTTGAATCGGTAGTCAATTACGTCGGAGTGGATCTGAATACGGCATCTGCCGCCCTTTTACAGCATATTTCAGGTCTTACTGCAGCAACGGCTGGCAATATTGTCGCCTACCGTAGAGAAAAAGGCCCCTTTAAAAACCGGCAAGAGCTCTTAGCAGTCAATCGGCTGGGACCGGCTACGTTTACACAATGTGCGGGCTTCCTGCGCATTGCCGGCGGTACGGAACCACTGGACAACACGTCGGTTCACCCCGAGTCGTATGAATTAGCCGGTCAAATTATCGAGCATTACGGCTACTGTGAGGACGACATCCGGGATCCCCAGTTATTGCAGGAACTGCAAAACAGGCTGCAAATGAATGCCGCCCCAGGTTTAGCTGCCGAATTAGGTACGAGCGAACAGGCCATCCGCGATATTCTGGAAGAGCTACGTAAAACCGGCCGCGATGCCCGCAGTGAATTTCCCCAGCCATTGACGCGCCAGCACGTCGTATCGCTGGATGAACTGCAGGCCGGCTCCCTCGTCCAGGGTACCGTCCAAAATGTCGTAGATTTTGGCGCTTTCGTCGACTTCGGCCTCAAAATCCCCGGCCTCGTCCATCGCTCAGAGCTCAGTACACACCCTTTTCACCATCCCATGGACATTGTCCACGTCGGTGATATCGTCACGTGCGTCATTCTTTCTGTCGATGCGCCACGTAAACGCATTGCTCTCTCTATGAAACGGGTACAACAACATAAAAGGTAATGCCGATTTTCCTGTACTAGACGGAAATCGGCGCGTATTATTGTAGCATATTTGTTATATTTTAGGCAAGATTTTTACAATCTTATCCTACGTAATAGCTATTTTAAATACCAGGGACAGCCTCCAGGCAAAAGTCTCTGGTATTTTTATTACATTTTTTCATATCAAATGATTATTTTAATGATTTATTCGAATAATAAAAACAACCTATTGACATACTAAGAGAAACGTGAGATACTTTAGTCAAGATAAATGACTGTAAGTCAGTGAATTAAAGTCAATTTATTTAGGCAGAGCCTAAATGTAAGTAATATATGTATTTAGAGGAGGTTATTCGTATGGACATGAATTATTTGAAAGACAAACCGATCGCAGTTTTGGGTGGTGGCGCCGTTGGTAAAACCATGGCAGCCGATTGTGCACTTGCCGGCAAGGAAGTCCGCATTTGGGATCAGCCGGCATTTGCCAAGAGAAACTTCACCAATATTGAAAAAACGGGGATTACCTTGAGCGGCAACCAGTTCAGTTATTTTGGTTATCAGCGTAAGGGGACTGTCAAATTGGCCTTGGCAACAGATGACATGGCCAAAGCAGTCAAAGGCGCCGGCATCATCATCGTCGCAGCCGTTGCCATTGCCCATGAAACGATTTTCCGTGAACTCGTTCCGCTTCTCGAAGATGGCCAGGTCATCCATATTCTGCCGGATAACTGCGGCAGCCTTGTTCTGCGCAAGCTGATGCGTGAAATGAACTGCACGAAGAAGGTTATCGTCGGCGCCTGGTACACTGCACCGTACGGCATCCGCGTCGTAACCAACGAATGCAAGGTTGAAGACCGCATTACGACGATTCGTGGCTGTGCACTGCCGATGACCGATAACGAAGCCTTTATGGCTTCTGCCTATTATATTCCGGCCTTTGGCGCTATTATCGATGCTGAAGGGGAAGTCACCATTTCCCAAAAGGGCGAAGAATTCCATCACGGGTTTGTAGAAGGCAATACCGTTCTCGATATTAACCTTTCCAACGTTAACCCTGTTATCCACGTACCAGGTACTGTATTAGGCGTCTCGACCATGCAGAACTTCGATAAAGTCCTCGACCAGGAAAAGAAGAACTATTCCCTCTATGGTTTCGCACTGTGCCCGGCTATTGCCGAAGTACAGGCCCAGTTCTGGGAAGAAGAAAAAGCATTGGCTAAAGCCATGAATATCGGTCTTTGCACAGTAAATTATGAAGACTTCTTCTCCCGCACGACAATGTACGGCAAAGAATATATGGGACCGGATTTCGCTGTTCCGTTTGATGAAAAATATGAAAACTTCTTTGGTGATGGCCCATTCGATCTGGAAAACCGCTACATCACAGAAGATGTTCCTGTAGGCTGCTACCTCATGAGTCAGTTAGGTAAGAAATACAATGTTCCGACGCCGATTATAGACTCGATGATTCTTCTTGCCAGCACCATGTTGAAACGCGATCTGGCTGCTCAGAGCAAATACACCTTGGATTATCTGGACATCGGCCATATGACTGACGAACAGCTCCAAAGCTATCTGCGCGAAGGCAAGTTTACACCGAAAGCATAATCGTAAATTAGCAGAAGTCATAAAACGAGCTGTATACACCTTATACAGCTCGTTTTATTCTATCAACTCACAGCTACCTTCTTTGAGAGGAGAGACTAATTATGAGTAAAAACGTCGGTTACGGCACAGCTATTAAACTGGCTGGTGCTTATACAGCCTATCATATTGGCTCCGGCTTTGCCACAGGTAATGAAATCACACAGTTTTTCGTTTCCTGGGGCGGCTATACGCCCTTCCTGGTTTTCGCCATTGCCATTATTTTTACGATGGTCACCAACTTCATCATGTACCGCACAGGGTTCCTGAAAACCTTTAAGAAGCCTAACCAGTATTACTACTATTTCTGCGGCAAGCATTTGGGCCGTCTTTTTGATTATTACGTATATATTACCTTGGTCGCCTTCGTTCTCGTCATGATTACCGGCAGCGGCGCTACGTTGAACCAATATTTTGGTACACCGGAATACGTAGGCACTCTTTTCATGGCAGTTATCTGCTCGGCTGTAGCCTGCCTGGGCCTGCGCAAGCTCGTTGATGTCTTAGGTTCCATCGGCATCGTCATCATGTCCTTTACGATTTTCTGTGGCTTATACATGATCGTCACAGCCGACCAGTCCCCCATAGCCGCTGCTGCCAATACACAGACCTACGTAGAAGAAGGAATTATCCTGCAGCCTAGTTTCTTTGGCGAAACCAACCCGATTATGGCAGGGTTATTCTACTCCGGCATTTTGATGCTGGCACTGCCGTGGGTTACGTCTATGGGTAAATTATTAAGCAACACAAAACAGGCCGGCGTCGCCGCTTTCTGCTCCGCTATTTTCCTCTTTAGTGCCGCTATGGCTGTTGCCGTCGCCCTGATGATCAATCTCGACGCCGTTGCCGGCACGCAGATTCCTATGCTGGCAGCCATTCAGCACACACTGCCCCTGTTAGCCTTCCCGTATTCGATCGTTATCATCCTCGGGATTTTCACTACAGCTACAGGCATGCTCTTCCTCCTTTCTGACCGTTTTGCTGTGGAAGGAAGTAAAAAATCGTATGCCATTATTTTTGGTACGGCTGCCTTTGGTGCCATTGGCGGTACGTTTATTCCCTTCAGCGTCATCGTCAATATTGTCTACTTGATCCTCGGCTTTTCCGGTGATCTTCTGGCTGTCTTGATGATTGTTAAGTTTATCCGCGTACGTCACGAAGAACGTCAGGGCATCCCCGAAGAAACGGCTGACAAAACGATAGAAGCAGCCCACAATACGACATCTCATTAAGACGTTCTTATGAGTAGTATTTTTTTATAAGTAAACAAACCGTCTTACCACGCCCTAATAAAAGCCCTGTATGGATTCTGCTGCAGGGCTTTTATCACACATATACGCATATCAATAAGGAATGGAACTTTACATTTTTCAGGAAATACCGTATACTGTAAGCCATTAAGAATTATTTTCCATTTCTATGTAGTGCGTTTCTCTTTCAAAGGGGAGATAAATATGCCACCAAGACATGCCTTACCGCCAGAAAGTTCTCCCGCCAAACCCCTGACGAAGCGGCAGCTCCAGGCAATCCAAACCAAAAACCGTATCTACGATACGGCCGTAAAAATCATCAATGAAAAAGGGTTCGAAAATGTAACCATTGAGGACATTACGACAGCCGCTAACGTAGCGAAGGGCAGCTTCTACAACTATTTTGAAACAAAGGATGCCCTGATTCTCTACACGTTTCAGCAGTCCGATGATATTTATGAGAAGGTATATACCCGAATTAAGGGCCAGCCATTCCTGACTATGATGGAAGAATTTATCCGCCTCTCATATATTCAATATGAAAAACGCGGTAAGGGGATCATTAAAGCAATTATCTCCAATTATTTTTCCTATCGTGAATTTAATTTCTACGGGAATGACCGCCGCCTCATCAAGTGCTTACGAAAGATATTACAGTCCGGCAAGGATGAAGGCATCATCGGCCAGGACCGGTCGGAAGATGCAATGATCCTCTTGCTTCTCTCCTCCTTGATCGGCGTCGAAGTCCTTTGGTGCATGAATCCGCAGGCCCCGTCTTTACCTGACATGGCCGTTACGGCTGTCATGGGGACTGTCAAAGGAATCGTTGAAAAATAAAAATGTCACCGTTACCGGGAAAGAAGGAGTTTTTCTTCTTTCCCGGTATTTGTGTTATACTGGCATAGAGTCAAGATTGTGAGGTTCTGGTCATGTATCAAAAAAAACATCATCGCCTATTTTTAGGCTTACTCTGTGCCCTATTGCTTGCAGGCACGTGCTGGTACGTCATACCACAGGTAATGCCGGCCTTATCCTGGCATTACGCTGCGTTCACCGGGCGGCGCCAGCGCGGCCCTGCCTTACAGCCAGGCGATACGATTGGCGTCATTGCCCCGGCTTCGCATGCGCTCAACGACGAACTGCCTGCCGAAGTCGCACTTCTGGAAGCGATGGGCTACCACGTCAAGCTAGGTGCATCTGCGACGGCTAAAGGAACATATCTCGCCGGTACCGACGCGGTCCGTGCTAAAGATATTAACGATTTTTTTGCTGACGATTCAGTTAAAGCAATTCTCTGCCTGCGTGGTGGCTATGGCTCAGCCCGGCTTTTAGGCTTGCTCGATTACGACACGATTGCTAAGCACCCTAAGCTCTTTATCGGCTACAGTGATATCACTGCCTTGCACACTGTCTTGGGAGAACGCTGTCAGTTAGTCACTGTGCACGGTCCTATGCTCACGTCCCTGACCCACGCTACGACAGCCTATACGCTCTATCAGTTCGAAGAAGGCCTGGTCCGGACAAGCCCTCCCGGAAACGTGTCCCTGCCGGCAGGCGATACCTTGACGACGCTGGTTCCGGGTACTGCCGGAGGCCGTCTGGCCGGTGGCAACATTACCATCCTCGCGTCCCTGGCCGGTACGCCCTACGAATTAAAAGGGGACGGTGCCATTCTCTTTCTTGAAGATACAGACGAAAGTCCCTATAAACTCGACAGAGATCTCCTGCAGCTCTATCAAAACGGTCTTTTGAGCCGCGTCAAGGCCATTGTTTTTGGCAATTTCCCTGACAGTGACGGCGACCGCAATGACGATCCAGAGCTTGCAGCCATCATCGCCCACTATGCCAAACTTTCAGGCAAGCCAGCCATCAAGGGCCTGCCTGCAGGCCATACACGTGATAATATGTTTTTGCCTTTAGGGGTTCCGGCCCGTGTAACGGCCAACGCAGACGGTACGGCCCAGCTGGAAATTCTGGAAAGTGCCGCCCTCTAACTAAAAAGGACGTTATCTGTAGCTTCCGCTCTGCTACAGATAACGTTCTTTTTCAGTGTAAGTACAGCTGCAAGGCTGTTTCGTCTTTAAAACGGCCCCGTAATTCCACGGTTTTCGTCTTGGCATTCGTTTTCTTAATACCTCTGGCACTGACACAGCTGTGCCGGCCTTCAAGGATGACGGCAATATCCTGGCTGCCTGTAATTTCACTAAGAATATCGGCAATATCCCGGCCCAGCCGTTCTTGCAGCTGTAGCCGCCGGCCGGCCATATCGCACATACGGGCAATCTTGGAAAGACCGATGACCTTACCTTTAGGAATATAAGCCACAGTGGCCTTCATATCATACATGAGTGCCATGTGATGTTCACAATACGAAAAGAGATCGATATCCTTCATGACAACGACCTGATCGCTGTCGGTCGTACCGTCGTCTTCCGAAAAGGTCTTGTTCAAAAGCTCCGCCAGCTCATGATTCGTGTAATTCATACCGGCAAAGACTTCTTCATACATCTTGGCTACGCGTTTCGGCGTTTCCACAAGACCTTCCCGATTGGGATCTTCGCCAAGGGCGACGAGAATGCCACGGATATGTTCTTCTATTGCTTTCGTATCAATCATGTCATACACCTCGTTTTTGCGGATCCCAAATCACCTTGTGGATTTGGATTTGCAGACGCACATCATTCAGTTTGTGCTGTTTCATAAATTCTACCATAGTGACGGGCTCAATGGCCCCAAAGATAGGGCTCAAGTACACGTGACAACGGTGCGTCAGGTCATATTGTTCTATAATGTCCCGGGCCCGTTCCAGATCAGCCAGGCTGCCCGAAACGAACTTAACTGTATCAGCTGCCTCGAGGAGAGAAAAATTTTCCGTCACCATGGCTTGTTCCCAGCCGCTCGACGGCAGCTTATAGTCCATCGTAAATACAGGCCGCCACGGTGCCTCTATGCCAAAGGGAGCCAGGCTCACAGCGCCATTGGTCTCGATCTCTACACGTAATTGCGGATGCGCCGCCAATGCCTGTAAGAGTTCCGTCAGTTGTGGCTGCAGCAAGGGTTCGCCCCCCGTCAGCGTAACGTTACGGATCCCCGTTGCCAAAATGCGGTCTGTAATTTCTGCCGGCGTAAGCTCCGTATACGCACAGTCCCTTTCATTAGCCCACATGGTATCACAATAGCTGCAGCGCAGATTACAGCCCTGGAAGCGGACGAAGACAGCCAATTCCCCGGCCCGCGTACCTTCGCCGTTGATACTCGTAAATAGTTCGACTACTTTCATGGTCAGCCTCCGTAGGATGCACAATTATTTGGCGTTTCATAGACATCCACACGGGACAGGTCATAGCCCTTCGCCTGAATGATTTCATATATGTAGCGGGAAAACTCTTCTGCCGTCGGCCGGAAGGGCACTTCTCGCAGACAAAAATCTTCATCCCTAAGAGCTGCCAGCGTAAGGGGACGCAGGGAGTCCTTTTCATAAATAAAGGAATGATCAAAATAGTCACAAATATCTTTCAAAACGTGCTTTAATTCCGAGAAATCGATGACCATACCACGGCACTGACGGCCTTCCTGGAGTGTATCCGCCTTAATTTCGACGACGACGCGCCAGCGGTGGCCGTGCAGGTTATGGCATTTTCCGTCATAGCCCTGGAGGAAATGGGCCGCATCAAAGCACTGTTCGGTCTTTAAATAATACATGGTACTTCTCCTATAAAAAAAAGCAGCCCCGCAGACGACGGGGCTGTTCATGACAAAGAACAAGTCCTGGTTTTGTTTTACGACAGGATGGTACAAACGAACTGTCGGTCTGCATTACAACTATTTAATTGTACACGCAGAGAAAAGAACTGTCAATGCACGAGCTTACGGTTCATAAATATCGTCATACTCTTTATGGCGCTGAAGCCAACGCGACGCATACGAACAGGAAGCACTGGTCTTCTTGCCTTCACTGCGGATATAATCAGCGGCTGCCTGCACGAGCTTGCCGGCCCATCCCTGGCCACCTAAAGACGGATCCACTTCTGTATGAACGATATCGTATTTTCCATTCTGATCGGCGAGGAAATCTATTTCTCCCAGGATTTTACCGGAGTCATCTTTAATACAAAATTTATTTTCACCTTGTACTAATTCCATTTAAATCATCTCCTTGTGCATAGTATACCATATTAATAGACAAATTTAGTAGTCTTTGTGGCAAAATTTGTAAATTTTACAAAAAAAGCTTACACGTGGTCTTCCCGGATTTTAGAAACATTCATATCAGAAATTCTCCAGATGCCCCCTAGATTTACCAGTGTAGCCTGGCCTTTAAAGTACTGGCGTTTGATGCCGTAGGATTCCCGGTCTTTGGCAATGAGGGAGTAGGAAATGACAGCCTCTGTCTCGCTGGCCGAGAGGACCTGCAGGTCGTAGGCGTCACTGGAAAGAGTCGCCTCATAACCTGCCTCATAGTCTGCATAAGGGCCCACCTGCTGCTGCAACGCCGGCGTTAAAAAATTATAGGCACCCCTATAGTTACCAGCTGTGATTTGGCGATAATAGCCTTTTAAGGCTACTTGAGCCTGCTCACCAGCACGTTTACGCTTTGTCTGGGAATCTTCTTGAACGGCCTGAGCTGACGCATCTGCCGCATCGGTTTGGGCCATTTCCCCATTCTGGCCGGTATCCGTCTGGGCTGGTACTTGGCGAGAAATCCTGGCTGGTGCCAGCTGCAGGCGGTCCGCATCAGTAAGGACCGGTGGATTTTTTAGTGTATAGGCTACGTATCCGGTGCCGCCCAGGAGGATCACCATGCTGGCGCCTGCAGCCAGCAAAAGCTTCCGGCGCTTCTCCTGGTTTGTTTTTTCTACGAGTGCTAAAATCAGGCAAATAAGAGCAGCAATAGCCAGCATAACAGCCAGTGCAGCCAGGACATAGAGCACCGTTTTATGGTAAATACGAAAATCGATTTTTCCCTGGACAGTCTGATTACGGGTCAGGACAGGACGCAAATCCCACGTATAGGATAGTCCGTCACGGCTGACCTTCGTCGCATTCTGCGAGTCTGCTGCCTGGGGCAGACTGATCGTAAAATCGATTTTGATCGATTCGAGCATTGCCTGGGTGAGTTTGGCTGCCTGGGCTCCCAGCTGGTCCGCATCTGTCTGAGGAACCAAGTCGCCAGCCTGGTTCTTTAGGCTTTCATCGCCGTGAAAAGAAAAAAGCAATTCATATGAATCGTATAGAACCCCTTGCCGATAGGCAAGGTGGCCATCCATATCCTTACCCCAGGCCCGGTCGCCACTTTGGGCCAGCTCCTGAATATTCAAATACGATTTGCTGGCAGTCACACCGTCATCCGTTTCTTTCACCGTTTCCCCATTAGCCAGCGCCTGATTTTCAAAATCTTTAAAAGGAGAATTACTACCTTGTGTGAACACGTCTGCCATTGCAATCGTTCGTTCAGACGTAATACTGCCATCGTCGTGAAAGACCAGATCTGCCTGAAAGGAAGCACAGCCACTTAAGAAAAACATAGCCGTCACCATGGCTGCCAGCTCTATGCCCCTGCATCTCTGTTTCATTCGCACGTTCTTCACCTGCCTTCTTTTGTATATCTTTATGTTATCCTAAGAATATCCTATGTGCAAGGCCTTTATATATAAAAAAAGGCTGCCCGCAAAGGGACAACCTCTTTTCACATGCTATCCCCTTAGTTGCCAAGAGGATCAGGACCATATTGATTCGGGCCTGTCGATCCCTTTTGAAACAGCAGCATTAGGGGAACAATAATATTGGCAATCGGAACAGCCGTAAGTAAGTAGAAATATCCTGGCCGGTTCAAATCATGGCAGCGGCGGATAGCCAACAGCACATTGGGGATGCACAAGGACAGGATGAGCAGGAAGCCAATTACTATGAGGGGAGTCACCATAGTATAAATCAGGAGCATCCCTATCATGGATACCGGCAGAAGCATTAAACTGCGCATAATATACCGCTTCCTGTTTAGCCGGCCTTTACTCGTAAAGAACATCGCTTTGATGGTTTTATCTTCTACATAACCATTCCACTGCATTTCCACTACATCTGGCGTGTTGCCATAGGCAGGTACGGCGTTATTTTCATAGGCAGGCTGAACTGCAACCTCTCCCTGTACCGGAGCACCACAGGAGGGACAAAAGCGTGCCCCTTCAGAAAGCGGGGTTCCACATTGGGAACAAAACTTACTCATAACAGATTCCTCCTCACATTGTTTCATACCGCTGCCGTACCGTTCTCGATACAGGCAGACTGGCTGTATACACATTCATAATAATTTTTGTCGTCATGACACCGGCCAATAGTGCTAAGATGACCAGTGCCAGTACGACACTGTCTTCGTCGTCATCATCATCGCCGGAAAAGATGTCCGAAATACCTTTCGTAGCCATTTCCCAAGCCGGACCAAAGGACTGGATGGCATGGTACAGATTATATGCCGTAGCAAAAGTATTCCAGCCGGCTACGCCCATGGAAAGCAGGGATTTTTCCCGTGACGCCTGTATCCAGGACTGAATGGTAATAATAATGCCCGTCCCCAGCAAAGGGACAATCAGAAATACATAGGTCAGGCTGGTCATAAAATTGATGCCACTATGGGACAATATATGGAGAACGCTGCACGCATATACCAAAATTGTAATATAAATGTAGGAAAAGCCAATAGCCGATTGAATAGCAGCACACCACGCCATTATGCGCACGTTGCCGCCAATGCCCTTTGATTCAGCCCAGATCTTTCCGGCTACACGGGCATTGAAAAAACTGATGACGCCGTTCAGTACTAATGCAAAAAATATCATTGTATCATCCCTTTATATATTAACCGTCATACACATAGGTCAAAAGCCTGCTCAAATCCCATTTGTTCGTCGATACCGTTTGGTCCACTACAATTTTAGTAACTTCACACCAGTAATGATCTTTCCCTTCCGTTACTTTGAAGTAGACCTTCCACATTTTCCCTGTATCCTTATCTCTCCCCTTAAAAATGACAGTTTTAACCTTGCCCGAGCCTTCTGAACTCCAGTCCTCTTCTTCAAAGCGGCGATCGAAGGCCTGGCCGACAGTGACGGTCTTGCTAAAATCATCAAGTGTTATTTCTTTTACTTCCTGGACGACTCCGCCACTGGAAAACTTGAATAATAACAACAGAATAGCAGCGATAGCGGCGATGACAGAAAGAAGGGGCTTGATGTTTTTTACCCACAGTGCTGCTCCATTCGCTGCAGGCGGCACGCCAGCGCCACCTGTTCCTGGCTGCCCAGACGGTCCCGTATGAGGCGGTATTTCATCATGTAAGTGTACGACAGGCAACGGGCCATTCCCATTCTTTACTTGAGAAGCTGCCCGTATAGGTGCTCCGCAGGAAGCACAAAATGCATCGCCTGCATTCACTACGGCTCCACAAGAACGGCAATACATCGTCTTCGAGGTTACGGCTGCTTCCGGAACAGCTGGCTTTGCTTCTACCGGTGCGCCACAAGTCGTACAAAATTTATCGTCTGCCGCAAGCACGGCGCCGCAAGACGGGCAGTGCGTAACAGCAGTTTCCTTAGATTCCGGTCCTTGCACCGGCACATCGTCTGCCAGCTTCACGATATGCAGCGGTTCTTCTGCCGCTGCGCTGACCGCTTCTTGCCCGCTAGCCTTTGCTGCTACCGGGGCGCCACAGGTCGTGCAAAATTTATCGCCTGCCGCGAGCACGGCGCCGCAAGACGGGCAGTGCGTAACAGCATTTCCTTTAGCTTCCGGTCCCTGCGCCGGCACATCGTCTGCCAGCTTCACAGTGTGCAGCGGTTCTTCTGCCGCTACTGTGACCGCTTCCTGTCCGCTAGCCGTTGCTGCTATCGGGGCACCACAGATCGTACAAAATTTATCGTCTGCTGCAAGCACGGCACCACAAGACAGGCAGTGCGTAACAGCAGTTTCCTTAGATTCCGGTCCTTGCACCGGCACATCGTCTGCCAGCTTCACGATATGCAGCGGTTCTTCTGCCGCTGCGCTGACCGCTTCTTGCCCGCTAGCCGTTGCTGCTACCGGGGCGCCACAGGCCGTACAAAATTTATCGTCTGCTGCGAGTGGGGCACCGCAGGTTTGGCAATACGCACGTGTGCTCCCATTGGCTGCCGTTTCTTTCGCTGCTGCCCTAGCTTGTTCCGAGCCGCTCGTATGCACGTTTACCGACGGAGTATCATTTTCCTGTACCGGTTCCGTTTCCGGCTCCTGCAGTTTGACGATTTTTAAGGGTTCCTCTGCTGCAGGAGACGTTTCTTCCGGCACAGATGGCTGTTTTTTCTCTGCTTTTTCCGATTCCACCGGGGCCTCTACTGGCGCACCGCAGGCCGTACAAAAGGCATCCCCCTTGGCAATAGGCGCACCACAATGCAGGCAAACAGGTTGTTTCTTTTTTTCTGCTTCTACAGGCTTGCCACAAAACTCACAAAATTTACTGTTCTCTGGAATGGCAGCCCCGCAATTGGTACATTGCTTACTCATTATGCTCACCTCTTCTACATAGCCAAACTCGTATTATTCCCTGGCTTCGCCAGTCTTACTAACGGATGTATCACTGATTTTCCATACACCATTTACATTAGACAACGTGGCCTGACCGGCAAAGTACTGTACCTTTACGCCGCCATTATCTGTATCTCTGGCCGTTAAGGTAAATTCCAGCTTTGCACTGCTAGCAGATGAAGATATCACTTTCATGTTCGATACTTCACTGGAAATCGTCGTTTTATATCCTGCAGCATAGTCTTCATACGCACCAATTTGCTGCTGCAGTTCCGGTGTCATCATATCATAGGCAGTACGGTAATTTTTCTGCGTAAGGTTCTTGTAATAGGCTTGCAACGTTTTTTCAGCCGGAGAAAGGGTTACTGCCGGCTTACTAGCCGTCTGGGCTGTTTGATCCGTCCCATCCTTCTTATCGGTTCCTGCCTGCGTATCCGTATTTACAGCTGTGCTGGTACCCGTTTTGATGATATTATCAGCGGCTGTTAACACAGGCGGATTATCAAGCATATACTTGATATAGCCGCCACCACACAAAACGATTACCAACAAAACGCCTGCCACTATGAAAAGCTGTTTTTTTCTGACGGCATCCGTTTTATTCATGATGCCATAAATAAAGCATACGAGCGCACAAATAAGCAGAATAGCATCGATACCGGCAAAGGCATAGAGTACATTCTTATGATATATCCTAAAATCGATATTCATCTTTACATCCTGATGAGCCAAAAGTGCCGGTTTGAGATCCCATGTATAGGTCCGTTGATCTGCGCTTATGTTCTTGGCGTTTGTGGCGTCAGCAGACTGAGGCAAGGTAATACGATAATCAAATTTAGCTGACTCATAGGTGCTTTGCAGTATAGCCCCATATAACGCATCCATGCCATATAAATCATTCATGCCAGGCATGGGTGATTCATTTCCCTTAAGTCCCAAATGAAGGGAATACGTATCATACAGCACGCCCTTGCGATAGCGCACGCTGCCCGGACCATTATCCCTGTAGATTTCCCCGCCATTATCTACTAAAGATTGGATGTCACTATGCACGGCAGTCGAAGTAAAGCCATTATGAATTTCCGCAATTTCATTGCCTCTGGCCCGTTCTTCATCTTCATTTTTCTTGAGTTCATCCATAACTTGAGGGTAAAGGTTCCGTACGGAATCATTGACGGAAACGGAATTACTCGATGTAATCGTACCATCATCATGAAAGGTTAGATCTGCTTTTATCGTGCCGCAACCCCCCAGAACGACTACACCGGCCAAGGCCGCGATCAGCACGAGGCCTTTATGGATAAAGCCATATTTCCTATTCTCTTTTTGCCACATATGCATACTCTTCCTTCTTTCCTACCTTGTATTTTCTTTCATCTTTTTGCTTTTTATTGCATTTTCCCTATTTTTCCGAACAGAACTTCCGTATGACGCATGCCTCCCTTACTCCTGCCAAAGACAACCGTTCGTCTTTTTGTTATATAGAAAGCGTATATCAGAACATTAAACGTGTGAAATAATAAAAAACTCTTTTTTCTTCGTTTTCTATATGAAATTTCTAATGTATTTTTATTCACAATCATCTCAGGCAGATTCTGACCATGCCAACAGCATGCACTTCACGAAATCAAGATATACGCTGTTTATCATGGGTTAACCATCATTCTAATAGTATAAGCATATCACATTTGCTATAAAATTGTACATCCTATAAGAGAAAAAATATGCATTCATTATATATCTTTCTATGGATATGATAAGAACCACGTAATGATCTCTTCTACTGCAAAAAAAATCCCTCCCAGTAACTACTGAGAGGGATTTTTGAATCCGAAGGGAAAGGCATCCTATCTCGGACTCCATGCAGGCCTGTTTTGGGGAGGCATTCCGCCACAAGGCCCATGCTGTTTTGTTAGAGATGGTAGAAAGAGGCGTGCCGCGAAGGCTGCGGAATTATTTTTCTACGCCGTTTACACTGTCGGCCAAAGACTGGGCCAGCTGTTCCATTTCGGATACTTTGTCATCCGGCAAGGTCGAAGCGAGGGATACGCGTTCGTTCAGTACAGTCATATCCTTCATATTGTCGTCGAGGAATTTCTGCATGAGATCGCCCGACTTGATTGCCCACGAACCGTTTTCAATGATCGCTACGGTCCGTTTCTGGAGGTTGAGGGCTTTCATGTCTTCCAGGTAATCAAGCATTACCGGGTAAATGCCCAGATTGTACGTAACAGAAGCCAAGACGAGGTGCGAATATTTGAAGGTCTGGGAAATCAATTCCGATACGTGGGTAGACGATACGTCGTAAAGGCGCGTATTGGTAATGCCCTTTTCGCAGAGGCGGGCGGCCAAATCCTGAGCTGCCGCTTCCGTATTGCCGTACATGGAAGCGTAGACGATGAGAACGCCCTTTTCTTCCGGTTCGTACGTGCTCCAGTGCTGGTATTTATCCAGGATATAGCCGAAGTCTTTACGCCAAACCGGACCATGGAGCGGGCAAATGAATTTGATCTTGTCGAGAACTGTCGCAGCCTTGCCTAAGAGCAGCTGTACGTGCGGCCCATATTTGCCGACGATATTCGTATAATAGCGGCGTGCTTCATCGAGCCAGTCACGGTCGAAGTTGACTTCATCAGCAAAGAGGTGACCATCGAGGCCGATGAAGGAACCAAAGGCATCGGCTGAGAAGAGAGCGCCATTGGTCAAATCAAGGGTAACCATTGCTTCCGGCCAGTGAACCATCGGAGCTTCTACGAAGGTAACCGTGTGGCCGCCAAAGGAATACGTATCCCCTTCCTTAACCTCGATCAATTCCTGTTTATCGAGGTGGAAGCCAAACTGATGCATGAGCATGAAGGATTTTTCCGTGCTAATGATCTTTACTTTCGGATAGCGCAGGATAATTTCTTCAATGCAGGCACAATGGTCCGGTTCCATATGGTTAATTACCATGTAATCCAGCGGACGGCCCTGAAGAACGTGTTCGACATTTTCCAGGAACTGACGGCATACAGCCCAGTCTACTGTATCGAAGAGGACAGTCGCTTTATCCAGCAGCACGTAGGCATTATAGGATACGCCCTGCGGGATGGGGTGAATATTTTCAAAGAGGTGCAGGCGGTGATCATTGGCGCCTACCCAAAATAAATCATCTGTAACTTTCCGTACACAATACATATATCATCTGCTCCTTTCGGTCCGCTTATTCTTTGATAAAGTTTTCTTTAGCTTCTGCACATTCCGGGCAAACCCAGTCATCAGGCAGATTTTCAAAGAGTGTCCCCGGTGCGATATCTGCTTCTTCATCGCCCAGTTCCGGTACATATTCATAGCCGCAGCCATTACATACATAACGGGGACCGATCGGTTCCGGTTTTGGTACAACCGGGCGTTTCATCTTCACCATAGGCGGTGCTGCTTTCTTTTCACCACGGCCCAAGGCATCTGCCAAGAGCGGCAGAATTTCGTTGACATCGCCAACAATACCATAGTCACAATTCTTGAAAATCGGGGCATTCCCATTTTTATTGATAGCGACGATCGTCGAAGCTTCTTTAATGCCTTTCAGATGCTGTTTAGCGCCGGAAATACCGCAGGCAATATAAAGGTTGCCCGTAAACTTCTGTCCCGACATCCCTACATAGCGGTTGAGGGGAACATATTTCAACGTTTCTGCAACCGGACGGGACGAACCGACAGCAGCGCCGGCAGCGTGTGCCAGATCGTAGATGAGTTTCATGTTTTCTTTACTGCCAATGCCTTTGCCTGCAGAAACAACACGTTCTGCCTGGGTAATCGGCGTGTCTTCCGGAATGCCTACGGTGAAATCGTATCCATCCTGTTTCAGCGTGCTGACTAATTCGGCTACTTTTTCTTTAGCATCGCCTTCGCGGAAGATCTTATTTTTGCGGATTCCTGTAACCGGTGCAGCTTTCTTAGCAACGGAACGGCGTCCGCCGCCTTCTTTCTTTGTCAGACGGCCTAAGAGGTGGGCTGCAATGACGACGCGCTGAATTTCATTAGTCCCTTCATAAATAGTCGTAATCTTAGCATCGCGGAAAGCCCGTTCGACGTCCATCCCTTTCAGATAGCCGGAACCGCCGAATACCTGCAGCGCTTCGTTCGTAATTTCTACGGCAGCATCGGATGCATACATCTTAGCCATAGCAGCTTCCATGCTGTACGGTTCATGGTTTTCTTTCATTTCAGCAGCCGAATAAATAAGATAACGGGAAGCACGCAGCTTCGTTGCCATATCAGCTAATTTAAAGGAAATACCCTGATGCACGCCAATAGGCTGGCCAAACTGGATACGTTCTTTTGCATAATCCAGAGCGTTATCATAAGCCCCCTGCGCAATGCCCAAGGCCTGGGAGGCTATGCCGATACGGCCGCCATCCAGTGTGGCCATAGCGATCTTGAAGCCCTGTCCTTCTTTGCCGAGCAGGTTTTCCTTCGGTACTTTCACATCATTGAAAATCAGTTCTGCCGTCGTGGACGAGCGGATCCCTAATTTGTCATAATGATCGCCGAAATCAAAGCCTTTCCAGCCCCGTTCTACGATAAAGGCAGAAATACCTTTCGTGCCAATATCCGGCGTCGTAACGGCGAATACAACGTAAATATCAGCTTTCGGCGCATTCGTAATAAAGATTTTGCCGCCATTAAGCAGATAATAGTCGCCTTTATCGACAGCTGTCGTTTCCGTGCCGCCGGCATCGGAACCGGCATTTTCTTCCGTCAGGCCGAAAGCACCCAGTTTTTCACCTTTTGCCAAGGGAACGAGATATTTTTTCTTCTGTGCTTCGTTACCAAAAGCAGCAATAGGATACGTGCCCAAGGATGTGTGAGCCGAAAGGATAACACCGACGCCGCCGTCAATACGAGATAATTCTTCAACAGCAATAGCGTAGCTGATGACATCCAAACCGGCACCGCCATATTCTTTCGGATAAGGCAACCCCATCCAGCCGCGTTTCCCCATTTCTTTTACGATGTCATCAGGGAACTCATTGTTTTGATCCAGTGAGAAAGCAATAGGTTTGACTTCGGTCTCAGCAAATGTACGGATTTCCTTCCGCAGCGCTTCATGCGCCGCTGTTGTTTCAAATAACATACTGATTTCCTCCTTTGCAATACACTAATTAGATTTACCTAAAACTGCCCATAGGCTTTTCGCCTGTAGTTTCTGATTAATTTCCTGCTGCAAGGAACATAAATTTAAATGTACTTTGCAGATACCATGGGTGCGCCGCCATTCACAGTCGTATGTGCCGCTCATGCAAGCCGTAATATCTGCGTCTCCTTCCATCAAAACGACCAGATCATATAAGGTTACTTGTTTTAGATCTGCCTGCAACATGCAGCCACCGCCAGGTCCTCTCTCTAACCGGACAATGCCGGCATTAGACAATTGCTTTAAGATTTTGTAAGCAAAAGCCAAAGGAATTTCTTCACTGGCTGCCAACTGGGCAGCCGCATGGCGTTGTCCGTCAAGGAGGCCCCGGAGAATACGAATCGCATAATCAGTTTTCCGGTTCATGAACATAGGGAGTCACCATTCTTCCAAATAATAATTATTTCTTCGTTCTTTCTATTCGATTGTAGTATTTTAGATAAAAAAAGTCAAGAAAGACTGACCTATATTTGTATATCAATTAGTAACACACAATGGTTGTTTAATGATATATGTTCATAATACTATTTCGCAGCTGCAAAGATTCATAAGTAATATGAATGAGTTTAACACATTACAGTCAAACTGACATACAAAAAGCCCGCCTCCATAGGAAGCGGGCTGCGTAACAGTTTCTATTTATTTACTAAAAGGAACGACATCTTTAATGGCGTCAGCCGGTGTAATGCGCTGTCCATCATGATCCAGATCGATGAGGACATACTTGCTGTTGCCCATGCCGAGTTCCTGCATGTACGTCAGCTGGCGCAGGCCATGACGCGATTCAATCCGTTCTACCAGATCATGGTGATCCTGTTCTTTCATGGCATAGACCAGATCGACACTGGCCTGGTCAACGGCCAGGATATCAAGGGATGCAGTGATGCCTACGTTCGGCGTCACAACCGGCTGGGCAGCTACCCCTTCGCAGTCACAGGAAACGGACATGTTACGCATGACGTTGATGTAAGCAATATGTCCGGCAAAGTGGTCAATCGTTGCTTTACACGATTCAGTCATCCGTTCCATAAATTCTTCCTTGGCAATGTCCCACTGGTTGGGCTGGCCCGGTGTCGTATGAATCATGGCTTTGCCAATACGGCCGTCGGCACAGCCGATACCGATATTTTTATTGGAACCACCGAAACCACCTTGTGTATGGCCCTTAAAGTGGGTTAAGGCCAGGAAGGAATCATAATTTTCCAAATGGTTGCCGACAGACATTTCACGGAACCACTTACCACCCTTAACGGGCAGCATCATCGTGCTGTCTTCGTCGAGGATATCAACAGGTGCAAACGTCCAGCCATTGACTTCCAGTGTCTTCCGGTGCTGCTCTGTCGTATAGCGGTCACCGGCGTAATACGTGTTGGTTTCAATGATATGAGCTTCAGGCAGCCGTTTTTCTAACAGTTCCTGTACCCACGGGCGAGGAATAATATTCGGGCCATGTTGTTCCCCTGTATGGAGTTTAACACCGACTCTGCCCGTCAGGGTAGTCGCAACCTTATCATAAATTTTTAAAAGGCCTGCAGCAGATAAATCGCGGGTAAAATACACGATTGATTCATTGCCTGTTCTCTTTTCATAAGGTACATACTGATTTCCATCTGTACGCGTAACTACTTTTTTCGTCATATCAAATACCTCCTCGTTCTGGTTATTAGACAGTTTTCTTGCCAGATTGATACCTGGGACAGACAGTAATGCTGCCCCTAAGACTGATCCGGCAGCTATTTTCAGAAAGCCCCGCCGTGATACGTCGTGTTTCTGTTTTGTCATGTGACGTTCCCCCCTCACAGCCTGAGACTTTACGAATTTGCTTTGATCATATCCTGTACTTCTTTATACTCCGGATCATTGTCGAAGTCATACATATTTTTCTCACCTACAGCATAGTGGAGCCAGATGAAGCCGTCGTCCAGGAGTTCTACCTCCAGAGGCTTAAATATAACCGGATGATCCTCGGATATCCCCGCCTTGGTCATAAACAAGGATTGGGTCGAACGATTGCCATCAGCGGCAGGTGCAAGGACGATACTCATTTCATCGACCAAACCGGCCTGAACAAAGCTCCAGTTGACGACGCCGCCACCGGCCAGCATCATCGATGTTACGTGCAGATCTTTTTTTATCTTACGGCAAAGAACTTCCAAATCGACGTGAGTGTCACCGCAAATCAAATAACTAATGCCCCGCTGCCGTAAATAGGCTTTATACGCATTGCTCGTCTGCCGGGTCAGCACCTCAACAATATGCATGGTGCGATCCCCTTCACCGATCGTATTCTGATTCCAGGCTACGCGGCCATGGCTGTCCATAACGATCTGATACAAGCCCAGTGCTGCACCGGGAGCCAGGTAATCGCCTTCGGGAACAGGCCCTGCCGACAGATCCAGCTCCGGCTTTTGATAAAAGGTGTAATTATCTTCAATCGTAATACGTCCTTCTAAGGTCGCCTGAAAGGTGAACTTAGCCTGGTCGCCAAAGATGAGACTATAAAAAACATCGTGCTCTGTATTCGTTTCGGGAATCCAAAGGTATTTCCCCATGATTTTACCATCAAGGGAAGTCTCCATATGGCAGAAAATAAATGGTCGTTCTGAAGTATTCATAAAATCCCCTCCCTTATAACACTATTGTACACAGTCTGCCATAATTTTCCAATACCTTTCAGTCTTTCAAAGGTATACATCTCAAGCATGACTGCAAAAAAACGTAGGAAGAAGCGAATAGAGAAAAGAGAGAACCCGTCCTGGCAGATTCTCTCTTAGAATACTTATTTTCGTGAAGTGGGTCAAACGAGGGTCAAAAGACGCATGACCTTCGAGGGTCAAACCCAAATTTTAAAAAAAAATAGAACCCGCGGAAGCGGATTCTATCACGTTTATGGCGGAGAGAGAGGGATTTGAACCCTCGGTAGAGCTGTAGCCCTACACATGATTTCCAATCATGCTCCTTCAGCCACTCGGACACCTCTCCAGGTCTTGCATGTCGTTGCTATACAGCAGTGTTCTCGGGAAAAACACCCAACATACAAATGTGGTCGGGGCGACAGGATTTGAACCTGCGACCTCTTAGTCCCGAACCAAGCGCGCTACCAAACTGCGCTACGCCCCGTTACCTGACTTGTATATAATACCATACTCAGGATAAATGTCAAGCGTGATTTTACAACTTTTTATGTTTTTTCACATATATTTTTCATCATCCCTGCTTATTCCTTTTACGGTATATTTGCAGCTTCTGCCAGATAAAACCGCCTACAAGTGTCAGCACCAATAACGCACCCTGGAAATAATGAGCCGGTAACGTATGCCATGGAAAATATGGGTCAGAAGCCAGCATACCACCGGCAGCCCAGCCGAGAATTGCACCACCGACATACATGAGAATAGGGAAACGATTCATAATTTTAATGACAATGGTACTGCCAAAGACAATGATGGGAACAGAGATCATCATACCGGCCACAAGCAGTCCTAAATGGCCTCCTGTCGCGCCGACAATGCCCAATACATTATCGAGACTCATCAATGCGTCAGCCGCCATAATCGTGCATATAGCTTCAAAAAGGGAGTCTTTGGCCTTGACATGAATATCTTCACCGTCATCATTAGCGCCAATAAGACGAATGCCAATGAGGACCAATAAGAGCGCGCCAATGGTCTTTAAGTAAGGAATCTGTAAGAGCCAAACGACGAGAGCCGCCAAGAGGAATCTCAAGCCTATAGCCCCGATGGTACCGTAAATAATAGCCTTCTTTTGTAATTTCGGTGGCAAATTCTTCGCTGCCATACCGATGACAATAGAATTATCGCCGCCTAAGGCCAGATCGATGAGAATGACCTGTGCTATGGTCCAGATATCTGATACTAATTCTGCTTCCAAGGTAAATCTCCTTTATAAATAAAAATATACTTATATACATTATATCTATCTTACCATCTTATTTTAAAAATGTAAAAAGCTGTAATTTTCTCAAATGAACCCCTTTCGATGCATCTGTGTGTACGTCACGGCCACTGTTGGCAGCACGGAACCGCCGCTGATTACGCAAAAAGAGCACCAATATCTCGGTGTTTAAATGGGCTCCCCCGTGGGGGAGCTGGGCCGGATGCGGAGCATTTGGGCCTGAAGGGGTTCATTTTATTTTGAATGTTTTTTATCTTCCAATACACCCCTTTCGATGCATCTGCTGAACGCGCAGATGTATCACTGTCCCCTTCCAGTGCGTATCATGATTGGGGATACGCACTGGAACCGCAATGCC
>NZ_JAQDBC010000032.1:0-26120 GCF_027681725.1 Caecibacter sp. AF58-12pH5A
ACGGTTAAAGTAGGCGACGCAGTAGAAATCGTTGGCTTGGCTGACGAACCGAAGAACACTGTAGTAACGGGCGTAGAAATGTTCCGTAAACTGCTTGACCTCGCTGAAGCTGGCGACAACATCGGCGCTCTGCTCCGTGGTGTTGACCGTAAAGAAATCGAACGTGGCCAGGTACTTGCAAAACCGGGCACGATTCATCCGCACACGAAATTCAAAGCTCAGGTATATGTCCTGACAAAAGATGAAGGCGGCCGTCATACACCGTTCTTCAACGGCTACCGTCCGCAGTTCTACTTCCGTACAACCGACGTAACTGGTGTAATCCAGCTGCCGGAAGGCACAGAAATGTGCATGCCTGGCGATAACGTCAAAATGGACGTTGAATTGATCACACCGATCGCTATCGAAGCCGGTCTCCGTTTCGCTATCCGCGAAGGCGGCCGTACAGTTGGCGCCGGCGTTGTATCCGAAATCGAAGGCTAAAAACCTTATGTAATACACGCCATCCCCTTTGCAGTCTGATAACTGCAAAGGGGATTTTTTGTTTTACTATCAGGCAGACCGAGGGAAATGACCTGCCGGGTTATTGCAAATTTACTAATATTTTTGTTATAATAAGAGTGTAATTTTATATAATATAATAATATATACAAAAAGTAAATGCTTTTTATAATTAATTTATAACTAAAGCGTACGAAATGGATTACATGGAGGTGTAAAAATGGATATGAGTGACCGCTTCCTGGGCTGCATGCTCGGTGGGGCTACAGGCGATGCCTTAGGCTATATTATCGAATTTGACGATTTATATACGATTCATAAAAAGTTTGGCTCCTATGGCCTGCGGACTGTTCTCAAACTTGAGTCAAATGACCGCAAAGGCATTATCTCTGATGATACGCAGATGTCTATTTTTACAGCTGACGGTCTCTTATGGGCTGCGCACGATGACCTGGCGCCACGGGAGGGCTTATATCGTTCCTATATGCGCTGGTATTATACGCAGACCAAAGAATTGGTCAGTCCCGATCAGGCCGATTGGATGAAACAGCAGGACCATGAAAGAGTCTGGAATTATAATGTCATGGAAGAACCGGATCTCTATGCCCGGCGCATTCAGGGCAAAACCTGCCTCAAGGCTCTGGCAGAAAATGATTGCCCGGAACGTAAGTATGCTAATAATAATAGTAAAGGCTGTGGTTCTATCATGCGTGCTGCACCGGTAGGCTTATATTATGCAGGCGATCCGGAAAAAGCCTTTCTTGTAGGCTGCCAGGCCGGCAGTCTGACCCATGGTAATCCGTCAGGATACCTCTCGGCAGGTATGCTTAGTGCCTCTGTTGCCCTCCTTAGCGAAGGCAAGCCTCTGGTTGAAACGATACCGGCAGTACTGCGGATCCTGCAAAAACATAAGTATTATGAAGATGTAAAAAGTGCTGTTGTCCGGGCTGTCGATGAAGCCGTGACTGACCGGGAACCGTGGCGGGCTATGAAACGGATCGGTCAGGGCTGGGTAGCTGAAGAGGCATATGCATTGGCCCTCTACTGCCTCTTAAAGACAGAAAAGCTGAAGGATGCCGTCATCATGGCTTGCAATCAGGATGGGGATAGTGATTCCTGTGGTGCCGTATGCGGCAATATGGCCGGGACTATGTATGGCGCTCAAGCTGTGCCACACAGCTGGCTGCAAAAACTGGAATGCAGTGATTTGCTGACCCGCCTGGCAGATAATCTGCTGCAGGCAAATTTACAGCGTAATTGAGGCAGCTTCTCTTGACCAGGTCTCTTGACAGGCGTTTGCTTTTCTATATAATGAATAAATAGATAGGTTAATCGCTGTGTGCAATAACTATTGCGAACATCGCAACAGATGTGGAGGAATACTATGATAGAATCGATAGACCGGGCACTATGCATTTTACATTTATTTATTCAATATGAAACGCCTCTGAGCGTAACGGAAATCAGTAAAAAGCTGAATCTCCATAAAAGTACTGTCAGCCGTACCTTGGACACACTGGAACAGCATGACTTTGTCCGTAAAAGTGAAGAAAATGGCAAGTACTGGCTGGGTCTGGAACTCTATTCTCTGGGCATGTTATTTAAGGAAAAACAATCGATTCAAAAGATTGCCTATCCGTATGCCAAGGCATTGGCTTTAAAATGTGACGAAGGCGTTCACATGACAGCACTGACACGGATTGATGGCCCGTATCCACAGCATGTCATTTTGGAAAAAATAAAATCGAGTCACTCCATTGATGTAGCCCCGCCTGTAGGTGCCGTGCGGCCCAGCTATTGTGCGGCTTCAGGCAAATGTCTCATGGCCTATTCGGAAGACTATGTGAAAAAGTATATAGGCTGTGATTTGAAGCGCATGACTGAATATACGATTACCGACTGGGACGACCTCTTGGAAGAATTAAAGAAGATACGCAGTCAGGGCTATGCTGTGGAACGGGAAGAAGTGGAAAATGGCATGACGTGTATAGCAGCACCTATTTTTTTCCAGGGAAAGATTGTGGCAGCCATTAGCGTATCCGGATCTATTTCCCGTATTACAGAAGAAACGATGCCTTCCCTTATCCGGGAAGTGCAGAAAACGGCCCAAGAGATTTCCCAGGCATTGACGAGTATGTAAAATTGTATACTGCTTAGAAGCGCTGACTTCTATAAGTCGGATCCGTCCACTTGACGACCTAGTCTTTTATGATAAAATGGTTATGGACGCTTATGCTTTTTGTATATCCTGTTGCCCCGTACAGAAGTATCTATCTTTTTGTTCGGGGTAACACTATTATAGGATGCAATATATCAGAATAACTAGAATATGAGGCGAATAACTATATGATCCAAACGCAGGTGAGCAATGCTGCAACCACTATGAACACAGAAAAACATCCATACAAAACGCGGGAAGGCGGAGCTACCGTTACTATCTTTGTACCGTATAATTGCCGTAATCATTGCCCTTTTTGTATCAATAAGGCAGAGTACGCCCATCCGGAAGGTTTTTCAGTAGAAAAGATTTGTGCCAGTATTAAACGGATGAATGAGATTACACCGTATTGTGATTTCGTCTTTACCGGCGGAGAACCTTTTGCTAATTTGGAAGCCTTACAGGTCATGCTGGATGAAATTCCGGCGACGCACAAGGTATATATCAATACGACACTGCCTGTCTTTGAATTTCAGAGTGAAGACGATATTGTCAAATTTACAGAACGGAACAAGGATAAGATTACGTGCATCAATGTGTCCCGCCATATGCAGCACTATGTAGTGGAATCAAATGATGATTTATTAGGGCGCTTGGCTGTACCGTTCCGTATTAATTGCGTATTGTATAAAGACTATCCGGCGCGGGAACTCGTCCCATATCTTGACCGGTTCTATAAGATTCCCGGCGCGTCTGTACAATTCCGCTTTGACTATACGGCGACGACGCCGGATAACCTGTATGAGGAAAAAGGCGATAAGATTCTTCATGATTTGAAGAAAATTGCAACCTATACGGGGCTGGATGGCTGCCGTATGCGCTGTGGTTTCCACTTTGACTATAAGGGCATGGAATTGACCTATCACAAAACCTTGCCGTACAGCACGATCGTGGAAACGGATCCGGTAACCGGTGTAACGTATAATATCCTATATGATATCCTGATTAAACAAACGGGTGCTATCCATTCTGACTGGGATGGCACTGTCATGGATGTAGATGCCTATGCGAATGTAACCTATGAGCCCTATGATTTAAAATGGCTTCAGCGATACCGGCCGCAGAACGGCTAACAGGCTGGCAACCATCCTGAGAGAAGATTTGGGGTAATGACGGGGAACGCTTCTGTCATTACCCTATTTTTTTGTCTTTTTTCTAGCGGACGTTGTCCGTGCGCAGAGGATTTGATTTGTTGCGTAACCATTAGTACATGGTTTATACACCTCCCCTTTGGATTTCTATCGCCCATATGCTTTGTTATATATCATATTACTCTATTTCATGATTGTTATTTTATTCAAAAAAGGGTATTCATCCCCCACCTATAGAGGATAGCAGTCTTCTGCCCAGGTATGATAAAATAGGTTTACGTGAATGGATAGGTCCAATTTTTTATAGAAAGAAGGAACGGCTATGGCGGTTACGGTTCTCTTCGGCAAGGCCGGCAGTGGCAAAACAGAATACTGCTTTTCGCAAATTAAAGCCTGGGCAGACCAAGGAAACCAGGCGATTCTCTTAGTGCCTGATCAGGCAACCTATAGTGTAGAACGGCGTTTTGCCGCGTCTACGCCAGGCCGGGGCTTTATGGGAACCCAAATTTTTGGCTTTTCCCGCCTGGCCTTTCAAGTGTTTCAGGAACGTGGCAAAGAACACGAATCTTTATCTGAGCTATCGCGGCACCTCATCTTGCAGCGGCTGCTGCGGCAGTACGGGGAAGAATTGACTGTCCTTAGGACAGCGGCACAACAGCCCAATTTTGTGACAACTATGGGCCAGTTTCTAATGGAATGCCGCTCTTTCTGTATTACGCCGGAAGATTTGAAGCAGGCTGCAGAAACCTTGGATAGTCTCACTTTATCACATAAGCTGGCAGATATTTCTATCTTGTACGAAAAATATCTGGCCTTTTTGTCAGACCATTTTGGCAGTGTTGATGATACGCTGACCTTGCTGGCAAAGGAATTGCCGGATTACTCGTTTTTGCAAGGAGCCCGCGTCTGGGTAGATGGTTTCCAATGGTTTACACCGGAGCAGCTCACAGTTCTCGAGGTGATCGAACAGCATGCCGTATCCCTGACGATTACTCTGGCAATGGATGCCAAACATTTGCAACGCCAGTCACTGGATACGGCGCTCTTTCATCGTCCCTGGGATGTGTACCGGACGCTGCGCAAGGTTTTTCCCCAATTGGAAACAGAAACGCTGCCTGATCCGGAGGTTACAGGCGTAAGGCGCTTTACAGATGGCTTTTTTGAGCCTGTACCGGCTGTACAGGATGTACCTGTAGAGGAAGTTATCGTTTCGGAATGTCTGGACAGAAATACAGAAATCGATGCCATTGCCCGGCGTATTTCGCGCCTGGTCCGGCATGGGTACCGCTATCGTGATTTTCTCGTTCTGACTCGTGCCAGCGGTCTCTATGATACGATTGCAGAACGTATTTTTCCGGCCTACGGTATTCCCTGTTTTACAGACTATCGGCGGCCTATGCTGTCCCATCCGGCCGTAGCCGTCGTGTCTTCGCTCTTGGCTCTCCTGCGCTCTAATTGGTCTCATGAATCGGTATCCCGCCTGCTCAAAACGGATCTGTTCCCCCTATCCCGGCATGAAGTAGATATTCTGGAAAATTATTGCCTGGCTAACGGAATTACAGGCCGTCATTGGCTGCGCGATGCTGCGTGGACCTACTATTATCGCCCGTATTTTCAGACCGGGGACAAGGCCGATAGCGAAACAGAAGAGGCGCTGGCAGAAATCAATGGCCTGCGCCAGCGTGTACGCGATCTGGTAATTCCCTATTGGCAGGCGGCACAGAAGGCAAAAACCCTGCGTGATTGGTGTACCCTGTTGTATCAGTTTTTGCAGCACCTTGGCGTGCCGGACGTATTGCGCCAGTGGCGGCAGGACGATGACGCTGCAGGACGGACGTTAGAGAGCAAAGAGCATGAACAGGTATGGAAAAAGCTCTTGGCGTTTCTCAATGAAATCGTCACCCTTTGCGGTGCTGACGAGACAAATGTAGACGAATTTTCCCAAATGGTAGAGGATGGACTGGGGACTATGACCTTCAGCGTCATTCCGCCGACACTCGACCACGTTATGGTAACGTCCATCGAACGTGGCTACACGATGCGCGGCCGCATTGTATTTGTCTGTGGCCTTAATGATGGTGTCTTCCCCCAGCATAGTGGTGACGAAGGACTGCTGAATGATACGGAACGAAAGGCTCTGAATAGTGCCGGTTTTACCTTGGGGCCGGGCAGCCGATTCCGTTCTCTCCAGGAACGATTCCTCTTTTATCTGGCTGTCCACCGGGCCAGTGAACGCGTCTATTTGAGTTACGCCTTAGCCGATGAACAGGGAGATGCCCTGTCACCATCTTTGTGGATCCAGCAGCTCCTCGATAAGGGCTATGTTTCCGGAGTGCGGCGGGAAATGGATGAAATTACGTTGGCCACTGCACAGGATTATATTGTCTCCCTGCCGGAAGCCTTGAAATACCTGCCAGTCATGCTGCGTCCGGCTGTAGAGCAGGAACCGGTACATGATCTATGGTGGTCGCTCTACGACTGGGCTTTGGCGCACGGCTATGGTACGGCGGCCAGACAGGCTGTACAAGGTTTGTTCTATCATAATAAGGCCCGTATATTGCCCCAGCCCATTGTACGCGGCCTCTATGCACCTAAAGGAAAGATTGTCGGTTCAGTCACCCGCTTTGAAAGCTACAGGCAATGTCCTTTTGCTTATTTTGCCCAATACGGCTTGAAGCTGGAAGAACGACGGCTGCAGCGCTTTACGGCCCCTGACCTGGGCGTGCTCGTTCACGAAGCACTGCGGCGTATGGGCGCCTGGCTCCTTCAGGATGGGCGGCAGTGGCATGATTTGAAAAAAGAAGAAATAGCGCCCTTGTGTCTGCAGGTGGTAGAAGAATTATCACCGCATATTCAGAACGATATTCTCATGTCCAATGCCTACTTCGTACAAATTAAAGGACGGCTTATTCAAGTGCTCATCCGGACAGTAAGCCGTCTTTGTGAATTTAATGCTGTTTCCAATTTCCATATGGCTGCTGTAGAAAAAGGCTTTGGCCGTGGCGCCGAGGCTTGGCCGGCCTTGGAATTCAGCCTGCCTAATGGCATAGACGTTATTGTCACGGGGCAAATCGACCGGGTAGACACGTTTTGTGAAGATGGCGTTACGTATGTCATCATTATCGATTATAAATCGGGCCATACGGTTCTCGATTTGGGGAAAATCTATACAGGTCTTGAATTACAGCTCTTGACCTACATGGATGTGGCCTTGCGCAATACCCAGCCTCCGGCGTTGCCGGCAGCTATTTTGTACTGCTATGTACGCAGCAAAAAACAAACGGCCAACTCCCTGCTGGACCGGACGGAAAAGGAAGAATTGTACAATAAGGAACACCGGATGAAAGGCTTTTATCTGGATAATCCGGAGCTCATGGCCAGCCTGGATACGTCTATGGAAAAGGCGTCGTCCTTTGTGAATCTGAATGTCAAGAAGGACGGGACACTGACGACCTCCTGGAATACGGTATATCCTGCGGAATGGTGGCTTAGCGCCTTAAAGCTGGCAGAAAAACGTATCTTTCATATTGCCGGCCGCATGGCCGCCGGTGATATTTCTATTATGCCCCTTTTGCTGAAGAATCAGAGCCGTTGTACCTACTGCGCGTATCATGCTGTCTGTGCCTTTGACCCGCATACGCGCGACAATTGCTACGAACTCGTAGCAAATTTCAGTGCTGATGAACTTATTGCGCGCATTAAGCAGGAAGGAGATGAAAAACATGGCCTGGACTAAGGAACAACAGGCGGCCATTGATAGCCGCCAGCAAACCCTGCTATTGTCAGCCGCAGCCGGTTCCGGCAAAACGGCCGTCTTGGTCGAACGGATTATCCGCCGCCTCCTCGATGCTAAGCAGCCCCTTGATATTACGGAAATGCTCGTCGTTACGTTTACCAAAGCGGCGGCTGCAGAAATGCGGGAACGTATTGCCGCAGCGCTGGCAAAAGAACTGGCCAGTGGCAATACGGTCATGGCAGAACGGCAGCTGGCGCTCATGCCTTCGGCTCATATTTCAACGCTCCATTCCTTCTGCCAGTTTGTCATCAAACGGTATTTCTATCGTATCAATATTGATCCCAGTTTTACTGTTGCCGGCCAGGAAGAGCTGATCCTGTTGCAGCATCGCGTATTGGAAGAGCTCTTTTTACAATATTATGAAGACGAACAGAAGGCCCAGGTTTTGTATCCCCTGGCAGAAATGTTTGGCGACGAACATGGCGACGAAGCGCTCATGGATGAAATTATCCGCTTATATACCTTTTCCCGCAGTTCGCCCTGGCCGGACTATTGGCTGGAACAAAGTGCGGCTAATTATGATCTGGGACCTCAGACTACCATTGATGATTTGCCGTGGTGTCAGCCGATTATGAGCTATGTCAAGGTACAGCTGGCGTCGTGTATCCGCCGCTTGCACGAGGCGATTGACAGCCTGGCTTTTTCGGTCCGCCTCGATACGGGCCGTGAACAGATGGAAGCAGAATGCCAGATGCTACAGAATGCGTACGATCAAGAAACCTGGCTGGGTCTGCGTCTGGCTATGAAGGCGATACAATTTACACGTATTGTATCCCTGCGCAAACTGGAGGCACCGGAAAAAGACCGCTGGGACTACTGCAAGGATATTGTGCGCAAAGAAGTAAAAAATCAGGTTAACACCTTAGTAGAAACCTTTTTTGCCGGCACCGATGAAGCGTGGCTTGCGAGTCTCCGGGCGTTGCAGCCCTATGTCAAAGGGCTGGTGCAGGTAACCTGCGACTTTGCTGCAGCCTATGGGGCAGCCAAGAAAGAAAAGGGCTGGGTCGATTTCAACGATTTGGAACACTTGTGTCTCCAGATCCTGCGTGATCCTGCGTCGACGCCGGACCATGTCATTCCGTCGGCAGCGGCAGAAGAATTGCGACAGACTTTTCAGGAAGTACTTATGGATGAATATCAGGATACCAATGGCGTACAGGAAATGATCGCCCAGCTCGTATCCAGGGAAAACAACCGCTTCATGGTCGGCGATATCAAGCAGAGTATTTACCGCTTCCGCTTGGCCGATCCCACCTTGTTTTTATCGAAATACCAGGCGTATAGCCGCGATCCGGCAGCGGTTCAGCGCTGTATTGATCTGGCACGCAATTTCCGCAGTGACGAAACGGTCCTTGCGGCGGTGAACGAACTCTTTGAAAATGTAATGACCGAAACCTCTGCCGGCATGACCTATGGAGAACGGGAAAAGCTCTATCCGGGCCGGCCGCCCTGTACGGATGAACGCTGGCTCGGCGGCACCGTAGAGGTACATCTGCTGGACCGGGACAGTACGGACTTTGCCGATGAGCTGCGCCGGGCGAACAGTGACGAAGCAGCGCTAAAAGAAAATGTAGAAATGACGAACCTTGAAAAGGAAGGCTGGCTCATTGCCCAGCGCCTGCGGGCCCTGTATGATTCAGGCCGCTGCGTCCAGCGCAAGGATGGTACGCTGGAACCTCTTTCGTGGCGCCACATGGTCATCCTCTTGCGTTCTGTAAAGGATAAAGCCCAGGTTCTTTCCCAAGTCCTGCAGGCTGCCGGCATTCCTGTGTATGCCGATGAAAACGGCGGCTATTTTGCGGCCATTGAGGTCCAGGTGATGTTGTCTCTCCTGCGCTGTATCGATAATCCTGAACAGGATCTGCCTATGGCAGCGGTGCTGCGCTCTCCCTTAGTCGGCCTGGATGAAACAGAATTGTCGGCCCTGCGTCTTGCCGGTCCGTCTACGCTTTGGCAGAATCTGCCTGCCTATATAGAGGGCCTGGCTGATTCCGAACGGGCAGCGATATTGCAGGCGTTTTGCCAATCTCTGGAAACGTGGCGTACCTTCAGCCGCCGCAACAGCGTAGCCAAGCTGCTCTACCAGATTTATCAGGATACGGGCTATCTGCACTTCGTCGGCGGTATGCCCGGCGGGGCTGTACGGGAAGCGAATTTAAAGGCCCTGTACGAACGGGCCCGGCAGTACGAAGCTGCCGGTTATCGCGGCTTGTTCCGCTATCTGCAGCTCATTGACCAGATGCAGGACGATGAGATTGACCTGGCGCCGGCTAAGGTCTTGGGAGAAGGAGAAGATGTCGTCCGTATCTTGTCCATTCATAAGAGCAAGGGCCTCGAATTCCCAGTGGTCGTCATTGCCGATATGGGCAAGCAGTTTAATGAACGGGATTTGTCCCGGGATATTTTGCTGCATCAGACCTTGGGCATAGGCCTCAGGCAGTTTGACAGTGAGTGGCGTATTTCGACACCGACCTTCATTTGGAATGGTCTGAAAGCACAGCTGGGCTGGGAAGGACGGGCGGAAGAACAGCGTATTTTATACGTTGCTATGACCCGGGCCAGGGACAAACTGATTATGGTAGGCAGTGTCAACCATTTGGAAACGACGTGGGAACATTGGCAGCAGCATTTGGACCCGGCCCAGGGACGCACGTATTTGGATTGGCTCATGCCCCTTTTTGCCGGCCAGGACGAATGGCAGGAAATGGATAAAAGCGTCCTCAACGGCTTAGATGGAACGTGGCGCCGTGGCCTTTGGCAGGTAACGCTGCATCGTAGTGTTACGCCACAGGCAGTGGCAGAAAGGGAGAGCGAAACGGATTCTCTCCTGGCTAGTGTGCAGGCTGGCAAGCCTACAGGTATTGCCTGGCCGGCCTGGTTCGATAAGACGCTGTCCTGGCAATATGACTACCCACAGGCTACTCACACGGCTGCCAAATATTCTGTATCGGAAATTAAAGAGCAGTATCAGCGCCGCCTCTTTACAGAACTGGCAGAGGCAGAGGAACTGGCTGCGCCGGGAGCAGGAACGGAGCCGCAAGATGACGACGTATTTGCCGAACTGCCGCCGTGGCTGCAGGAGGAAGAAGACCAGGTTACCGGTGCCCGTCGTGGCACGGCCATGCATAAGGCCATGCAGCATTTGCAGCTGCAGCATGTACTGACGCTGGAGGACCTGCAACAACAGGTACAGCAGTGGCAGGAACAGGGCTTTTTTACGGCTGAAGAGGCAAAGCTCTTACGCTTGCCGGAATTGCTGTCGTTCTGCCAGTCCCCCCTGGGGCAGCGCATGGCTGCATCGCCCCAGGTACACCGGGAATATCCTTTTAGTGTACTCTTGCCGGCCCGGGGGCTTCTGGCTGATGCAGAGGCGGGGGAAGAAATACTGGTACAGGGCATTATTGACTGCCTCTTTAAAGAAGGCGATGCGTGGGTTCTCGTCGACTATAAAACAGACCACCTGGAGACGGAAGAAGCCTTTCGCCAGCGCTATGCTATCCAGCTGGATATTTACAAAGCGGCAACAGAGCAGATCAGTCACTGCCCTGTGAAAGAAACCTATATTTACAGCTTGCACTTAGGCAAGAGTATTTCTTTGACCTGAAAGGAGAAAAAACGTGGGTGTATTTGATATTATCGGGCCCGTCATGATCGGACCTTCCAGTTCCCATACAGCCGGGGCTGCCCGAATTGGTCTGATGGCCCGGAAAATCTTGCATGATGAACCGGCAGCAGCGACGCTGACCGTATACGGCTCTTTTGCAAAAACGTATAAAGGGCACGGCACAGATAAAGCACTCGTAGCTGGCCTTCTGGGCTTTTCTGCCGATGATACGCGGTTGCGCAATTCCTTTGAGCTGGCAGCAAAAGAAGGGTTGCAAATTACACTGCAGCGTTCTGATGCGGAAGTGAACCATCCGAATACGGTGCGCATTGCCATGACGGGAAAACACGGGGCCCAGGCGGAAGTACTGGGTGTGTCTCTTGGCGGCGGCAAGATCGAAATTCGTGAGATCAATGGCTTTGATGTATCTCTTAGCGGCGAAGAACACACGCTGATTACACTGCACCATGATCAGCCTGGGATCATTGCCCAAGCGACGACCATTCTGGCTATTGGACATATTAATGTGTCTAACATGAAGGTCTTCCGCAGTGGTAAACACGCAGATGCCGTGATGATTGTTTGCACAGATAGCCCCGTGCCGGAAGAAATCATCAATCTGATCCGCAATATTTCTGCGATCAAAAGTGTTGTTACCTTGTCGCCGTTATAGGAGGATGTCATGTACGAATACGAATATAAATCACTGGCCGAATTACAGGCGCAGGCGGAAAAACATAAGCTGACCCTGGCCGGTGTCATTGTCCATCATGAAATGGAAGCAGCTGAAGAAAGCGAAGCTGTCATACGGCAGCGCATGGCTTCCAGACTGGCCGTCTTTCGGGAATCCATCGATGCCGGTCTTTCCGATACGGGTACGTCCGTAAGTGGTCTCGTCGGTGGCGATGCCGATAAAATGGCCCACACAGAGGCCAAACTGCTAGGTTCTATGGCCCGTAAGGCAGAAGTATATGCCTTGGCTGTCAGTGAGGCTAATGCCAAAATGTTTAAAGTCGTCGCTTGCCCGACAGCCGGTTCCTGCGGTATTGTGCCAGCTGTACTGACGGCTGTAAGTGAAGCACTGGGAACGTCAGAAGACGCTAACGTAGACGCTTTATTTACGGCAGCCGGAATCGGTGAGGTCGTGGCCCGCAATGCCTGCGTGGCCGGGGCTGTAGGCGGCTGTCAGGCTGAATGTGGCACGGCAGCTGCTATGGCTGCGGCTGCAGCTACGCAGCTGGCTGGTGGTTCTAACGATGCCATCCTGCAAGCGATGGCCTTATGTATGAAAAATACGCTCGGCCTGGCTTGTGATCCTGTTGCCGGCCTGGTTGAAGTGCCTTGTGTCAAACGCAATGCCTGCCTGGCAGTTATGGCTCTTGCAGCAGCCGAAATGGCACTGGCCGGCGTGCGCAGTATGATTCCGCCCGATGAAGTTATCGAAGCCATGGCGGAAATTGGCAGGATGATGCCGGTAGCGTTAAAAGAAACCTCTGATGGCGGTTTGGCACGGACGCCTTCCGGAATCGCGGCGGCCAAGCGCTTGGAGCAGGAAATGAGAAATGCGTAAATGAGACATAAAAAATCCCCCATCACGAGATGGGGGATTTTTAAAGAGCTGATCATTTTTCCGCTGCGACCGGATGAACAGTTACGCTGCTCTTTTCATGTACTTCTACGGTGGTTCTGGCAAATGCCGGCTTGCCCTCTAAACGACGGAAAATAGCACGGCATAAACTTGTTGAAACAGGAGCTGTTTTCGGCTGACGTGCGAAAGCAACGATCAACTCGCACTCAAACTGGCTCAATTCAACACATTTCTGCTTCATGTACGGATCATCCCTTTAATAAAAATTTACCCTGCACTGTAATTGTTTACATATACATATATTCTACTATAAAGGCTATTCTTTGACAAGAACGGAAGCGGCGTTTTTACTAGCCACTTTTTAGGCAGTGTGTTACAATAAGAGACACGCAACGACGCGATGAAAGGAGACAGGATATGCGCTGGCAAATAGAAAAGAAATTGACGGATCAGCTTGATCGGGAAACGGGCTATGTGCGGTATCCCTTTGGCAGCCGTCATACGATGGCCATCTGCTACCCCAATACGTATGAAACGGGCATGAGCAATCTGGGGCTGCAAATCATTTATCAGCAGGTCAATGGGCGTGGCGACTTTCAATGTGAGCGGGCCTTTCTTCCTGATAAGGACCTGCAAAAGCTGTACGACAAAGACCACATTCCCTTGCTGACGTTGGAAAACCAGCGGCCTCTCTGTGATTTCGAAATTATTGGTTTTTCTATTAATTTTGAAATGGATTATTTTAACGTGCCATTTATTTTGGAACAAGGCCGCGTGCCTGTAGAAGCGGCTAAGCGGCAGGATGATGATCCCTTGGTCGTCATGGGCGGCCCTGTAGCTTTCTTTAATCCTGAACCCTTGACACCTTTCATTGATGTCTGTCTCGTAGGAGAAGGGGAAGACCTGATCCATGCCTTTTTGGATGCCTGGCTGGCAGCGAAGGCCGAACCGGGAATGACCCGGCAGAAGCTCTTACAACGACTGGCACAGGTGGACGGTGTATACGTACCTTCACTCTACACGCACGTATATAATGAGGACGGTGAATTGACAGCTATCGTGCCGGAAGCAGGCGCGCCGGAGCATGTACGGCGGCAGTGGCACGAACTGACAAAGCCTGGTGAAACGGTTATTGCAACGCCTGATACGGAATTTGGTGCCATGTACCTCATTGAAATTGCCCGGGGCTGTGGCCGGCATTGCCGTTTCTGTATGGCCGGTTATTGTTACCGGCGGCCGCGCGTACGGCCCCAGGAATACGTCAAGGAGGCTGTCCTGCGAGGCAAGAAACTGGGCAAGAAAATAGGTCTTATGGGCGCGGCTATTTCCGACTATCCCTACATTGACGAGCTGGTTACCTTTATCCGTGACCAGGGGCTGGCCTTTTCTTGTGCCTCCCTGCGGGCCGATTCGATTACGCCGACTATCGTCAAGGGGATTGCGGAAAGTGGACAGAAAACGATTACCCTGGCGCCGGAAGCAGGCAGTGACCATTTGCGCAATATCATCAATAAGGGGATTAACGAGGAGCATCTGCTGCACTCCATTGATCTCTGCACGGCAGCGGGTATTCATAAGGTGCGTATGTACATCATGATTGGCCTGCCTTGGGAAACAGATGAAGATATACAAGGTATTATCGACATGACACACCGCGTACGGGCTCATATGGACGCTATTGGCAATAGTGCCGGGATTACCCTGAGTATCAATCCGTTTATACCCAAACCGATGACGCCCTTCCAGTGGATGGCCATGACCGATAAGAAAACGGTAGAAAAACGCTTGGATCATATCCGTAAAGGATTGGCACATGATAAACGCATCGAAATTTTGGCTGAACCCTTGCGGCAGTGTTACATCCAAGGCGTACTTTCTCGCGGTGACCGGCGCGTAGGCCAGCTTTTATTACTGGCCCACACCTATGGCGGAGTTAAAGGCTGGAAACGGGCTGCGAAAGAAATGCACTTCGACGTCGATGCTTTCTTATATACGAAGCGTCCGGAGCAAGCACTGCTGCCCTGGGATACACTCGACAATGGCCTGGTGCCGGATTATTTGACGCAGGAACTGCGTCAGGCTGAAAAAGGGGCCTATACGCGGCCGTGCTTTGATGGCTGCCGCCGTTGTCATATTTGTGGAGGTAACTGATGGGAACACGTTGGCTTGAACACGCAGATGGCCTGGCTTGGGAAGAAAGCGAACTCCTTCATCAGGCTGGCTTATGTCATGGCGCCACCGGCCGCAACGGCGGTGTTAGCCAGGCACCGTATCATTCATTAAATCTGGCGCTGCACGTTGGCGATTCCATACAGGCTGTGCTGGAAAACCGGCGCCGCCTCTGTGCTCATGCAGGTGCCAGCCTGAATCAGCTGACAACAGCCCAGCAGGTTCATGCTGATCATGTCGTCGCCGTAGGAAAAGCGGAAATCGGCCGCGGTGCCGGCAGTTATGCCGACGCGTTCGCCCATACAGATGCGCTCATGACGAATGTGCCGGGAGCCATGCTCTTTTTGTGCATTGCCGATTGTGTACCGGTCATCCTGTTCGATCCGGTCCAAAAGGCCTGTGCTGTCGTCCATGATGGCTGGCGCGGTACGGCTGCCCGTCTGGCTGCTAAGACAGTGTTTGCTATGGAAAGCGTCTATGGCTCGCGGCCGGGAGACATCCTGGCCTATGTAGGCCCGTCCATTTCACGGTCCCATTTTGCCGTCAGTGAAAGCACGGCTGATGCTTTTCGCCAGCTGGGGAAAAACTACGCTGCCTGTGTGTATACGACGGACGCCGGACAGATACAGGTGGACCTTTGGCAGGCCAACCGGCAATTGCTCGTCGACGCAGGTGTACAGGCGGAGCATATCGATGTGACTACAGCCTGTGCCTATGAAGAGGCAGACCGTTTTTACTCGTATCGCCGGGACCACAGTATTACCGGACGGATGGGAGCGTTTGCTATGCTGACGCCGGGGAGGTAAAAGACGAGCGAGTTTTTTTTAAAAGGTAAGCAAAACTACTAGCATTTATCTGTTGTAGTATATATAATAAAATAAGTGCTATATTTTACAGATACAACGGGGGGATATAGTTGATTAAAGAAAATCTTGAAACAATACGAACACGTATGGCCGAAGCTGCCGCCCGGGTACATAGAACCGATGAAATTACGTTGATTGCCGTGACGAAAAATCATCCTGTAGAATGCATGATAGAAGCAGCGGCGTGTGGCGTTACTGATGTAGGTGAGAACCGCGTACAGGAAGCACTAGGGAAAATGGAAGCATTTCCCGATAATCACTTGACGTGGCATCTTATCGGCCATTTGCAGACGAACAAGGCAAAGCAAGCTGTAGCCCATTTTGATCTGATCCATTCCATCGATTCGGAGCATTTGCTGCGGGCCGTTGACAAAGAAGCCGGAAAAATCGATAAGGTACAGGATATCCTGCTACAGGTCAATGTGGCACGGGAAGAACAGAAATCAGGCGTGGAAGTAGAAGAGTTCCCCCAGCTTTGTGAATTGGCAAAGGAAATGCCCCATGTCCGGGTACGCGGCCTCATGTGTATGGCACAGAATACAGAAAATCTGGAAGAAGTCCGTCCTGTTTTCCGCATTGCTCATGCGCTGTATGAAGATATGAAGAAGAAATTTTCTGAAGGTCAGATCTGTTATTTATCGATGGGCATGACACATGATTTTGAAATAGCAATCGAAGAAGGGGCCAATATGGTGCGTGTAGGGACTGCCATTTTTGGGCCACGTAATTATTAAGGAGGATAATAACAACCATGGCATTAAAGGGATTAAGAAGAATGTGGAACAACGCAGTAGGCAAAGTAGGCGGCGGTGTAGATGATGACGATATCTACGAAACGGACGAAGACTTTGAAGAAGACGACGAAATGGAAGAAGAACCCCGTCAATCCCATCGGGCAGTAGCACAAAGCCGGCGTCCTGCTTTGGGAGCGGCACAGATGGAACGGCCCTTAAAGATGATGATTGTCGAACCGGAGTCCTTTGACGATTCCCAGAGCATTGCTGATTTCCTGCGGGACCGCAAACCGGTTGTTATCAATTTTGAAGGTACCTCGCCGGATACATCCAAGCGGGTTGTCGATTTTGTCAGTGGCGCAACGTATGCCCTCGACGGTAATATCCAAAAAGTTGGCAAGGATATCTTTCTCTGTGTACCCAGCAATGTAACTGTAGATCACAGCAAACATGAATACGGTGATTTTACAGCCCAGCTGGCCTGGAAGGATTCTGAAGGCGGCAATCAAAAGCAATAAGAGATGTGAGGCGTTTGTGTGAAAAATCGAGACAGAATAATTCGATACTATAAAGGGACGGACAATGGTGAGCTGGCAGCACGGCTGATCGATCTGGCAGAAAACACGGAAAAGGGACGACCCTATGCGGTGAGTGAATTTGTCTCGCCAGGTGCTGTGCAGATTGGCGAAACGATCCAGGCTTCTGCTCCCGGACTAGTGCTAAAAGTATCCGGTGGCTATCAGGGGGCAGAACGGGTTCGTCTGGCTTTTGTGCGCGATGACTATGCAGGTCCTGTCGATTTTGGCATCGTGGCCTGCCGTGTCTCCTGGGATGCCCGGTACCGGCTACTCAGCCATCGCGACGTATTGGGATCGCTTATGGGTCTGGGTATTGACCGGAGCCGTTTTGGTGATATCATTATGCATGATGATGGTGCTGTCATATTGGCCGAAGCGGCCTTATTACAGTATCTGAAACAAAACTTTTTGAAAATCGCCATGGTTCACGTCACGGTAGAAGAGATCCCTTTGTCTGATATTGCCCCGAAAGAAGAAAAGATTAAAGAGATAAAGACGACAGTTGCGTCGTTGCGTCTCGATGCGATTGCTTCGTCCGGATTTGGTATTTCCCGGACGAAAGCGGCAGAAGCCATCAAGGGAGAACGGGTACAGCTCAACTGGCAGCCTGCCAAGAGTCCGAGTCAGGAAGTACGCGAAGGGGATGTTATTTCCCTGCGCGGCAAGGGCCGGATGGAATTGGCGGAAATTACGGGCACGTCCCGTAAGGGCCGGATTGGCGTACTGCTGAAGCGTTACATATAGCAAGGCGGTTCCGAACGGCATAAAGCAGGCTATAAGCCGTCGGGAATTTAGGAGGAACATATCATGTTAACACCAATGGATATTCATAATAAGGAATTTAAACGCGGTTTTCGCGGCTATAGCGAAGAAGATGTAGACGCCTTTATGGACGACCTGGCCGGCGACTATGAAAAGGTATACCGGGAATACTGCGAGTTAAAAGAAAAATGTGAAAAACTCCAAGATAAGCTGGCACAGTATGAAAAGATGGAAGCTACGATGAACAGTACGCTTATGCTGGCCCAGCAAACTGCAGAAAATGTAAAAGTATCAGCCCGCAAGGAAGCCGATTTAATTTTACAGGAAGCAGAAAATAAAAAGAAGAAAATGATGGACGAAACGACGCTGAGCCTGCAGAAAACACAGCAGGATGTGGATAAGATGAAGGCTCAGATCAATACGTTTAAAGCGAAATGCCGCAATATCCTGTCCAGCCAGCTGCGCTTGTTGGATGATATCGTTCCTGATGAAGAACTGGAAAGCACCACTGCATATGACGCTGCGGCAGCACCGGAAACTAAAGCGGAAGAACCGGCTGAAAATAAGGCGGAAGGAAAAGCCGCAGAATAATTGAACTTACACGGGTATGCTCTCTTTCGTAGCTGACTATCAGGCAGCAGGTTAGGGAGCGTATTTATTTTTCACGGACTACAGGCAGGAAAGGAGTACCGATGATGAAACGTATGGGACTGCTGCTAGTTGCGCTGGCTCTTTGTGCCGGTAGTACGGTAATGGCGTATAATCCGTATGCACCGAATCCTTTTGCTGCCATAGAACAGCACAGCTGGGAATATACGTATGCCAGGGATTTGACAAAGGCCGGGCTGACCGGTGCAGATATGTCGAAATTTTCGCCGGCTTATGAACTGAGCCGTGTAGAATTACGGGATATGATCGCTACGGCGTTGCAGAACCGGGCACGTGCTACAGCAGCACAACAAAAAGAAATTGATAAATTGGCAGAGGAATATGCTGATGATTTAACTTATACAGATAAAGCAAATACTGTAACGAAGGAAGAACCGGCAGGTATTCCTTTCGACTGGAGGCAGGGAACAAATGACAGCAACACCAAAGTATCCGATTAAGATGATCGCAATTGACTTAGATGACACGTTGATCCGTGATGATACAACCGTATCGGATTATACGCTGCAGACGATTAAGAAAGCACAGGACAAAGGCATTCATATCATGATTGCGACAGGCCGTATGTATGCGACTGCCAGCCCCTATGGCCGTATGCTTGGTCTGGGTGATATTCCGATGATGCTCTTTGGCGGCGGCCTTATTCAGACGCTGGAATCGAAAAAAATTCTTTACAGTCATCCCATCCCCCAGGCTGATGCAGCACAGGTTCTGGCCATGGCAAAGGAAAAGGGCTGGATGATGCAATCGTATATTGATGACGTCTTACGCGTAGCTACGTATAATCACTGGGTCGCAGACTATGAACGGATTACCCATTCTCATGCCGTCGTTTGCGGCGATGCCTTTTACACTCCACAGGGCGCACCGGACAAGCTCTTGTCCTGCGATGAACATGAAGAATTACTGCGCCGCGCTGAAGAAATAGAAGCCGCCATGCCCGGGAAATTTGATATTATGTGCTCCAAACCCACGTTCCTGGAAATCGTGCCCAAGGGGATATCAAAGGGCGTTTGCTTACAACGGCTGTGCGATATTTATGGAATCACGACAGATAATGTTATGAGCTTTGGCAATGGCATGAACGACCTGCCAATGCTGGTAGAAGCCGGCTTCGGCGTAGCCGTCGCCAATGCTGTACCGGAAGTACGTAAAAAGGTAGATTATGTGACTGCATCCAACAATGAAGATGGCGTAGCAAAGGCTATTGAGAAATTCGTCTTATAAAGGAGGTACCTTATGGACCCGTTTCACCTGATAATTATTACCGGCATGTCAGGTGCTGGCAAGAGCCAGGCCATGAAAGTGCTGGAAGATATGGGATATTTCTGTATTGATAACCTGCCTCCTGTATTGATTCCGAAATTCGCGGAATTGTGCGTCAAGGGAGGCGAACGGGTTCGTCACGTTGCACTGATTGCCGACATCCGGGGCGGCCAGTTTTTTGATGCGATGGCCCAGGCGCTGCAGGAATTGGAAAAGCAGAGTGTTTCCTATGAAATTCTCTTTATGGAAGCATCGGATAAGGTACTGATAAACCGCTATAAAGAAACCCGGCGTATCCACCCGCTGGCCCAGCATGGCCGGATCAGCCAAGGCATTGCTGAAGAACGGGAACGCCTGGCTATGCTGCGCAACCGGGCTGATTTTATCATCGATACGAGTAATTTGAAAACCAGCCAGCTGCGGGATATGCTGCGCAAGCGCTATGCCTTCGGTACAGGCCGGAAAACCATGACCGTGACGGTCGTTTCCTTTGGCTTTAAGCATGGTATGCCTATTGATGCGGATATAGTAGAAGACGTCCGTTTTCTGCCCAACCCGTTCTACGTCGATGAATATCGCCATAAGTCAGGCCGTGTGCCGGCTGTGCGCGATTATGTGCAGGGCTTCCAGGTAACGCAGACCTTTAAGGAAAAATGGTTTGACATGATTGATTTTCTCCTGCCCAACTACGAACGCGAAGGCAAGAGCCAGCTCGTCATTGCCGTAGGCTGTACCGGTGGCATGCACCGCAGCGTTTGCATGGCTGAAGAAATGTATCGCCATTTGAAAGAAGCCGGTGTCGATGTCAATATTGAACATCGGGACCTTAGCAAAAATGACGTAGAAGAAGACGCGCCGGGTTACGAAAAGGAAGACGTATAACGGGAGGTGTCATATCGTGCATTTTTTTAAGTGGCTTCATCCCGGCCTGCATATCAAACGCTGGCTGTTTCTCTTCGGCCTGGGCATGATGTGTACCAGCTTCGGTATTGTCCTGACCTTTAACTATCAATGGATCGGGCAAATCGAAGAGTGGACCTTCCGCATGCTCTATGAAGCGACGGGCCATTATAACTATACGGTTCTGGCCAGTCTGGGCATCGTCATCCTGATCTTGGGGATTGTCGTCATGGGCTGGTCGACACGCCGGCTGATCCGGACGATGCTGGACGTAGTCGTACCGAACGAGTCCGGGAATATCAGTGAACTGATCCTTTCCAATCTAAAATTGACGAAGGGACCTAAAGTAGTCGTCATCGGTGGCGGCACGGGTCTTTCGGTTATGCTCCGGGGCCTTAAGACCAAAACCTATAACCTCACGGCTGTCGTTACTGTGGCCGATGATGGCGGGTCGTCCGGGCGGATACGCCAGGATCTGGATATCATAGCCCCTGGAGATTTACGCAACTGTCTTGTTGCCATGGCTGATAAAGAAGGTCTCATGGAAAAACTTTTTGCCCATCGCTTTGGCGGCAGTGGCAATTTGACCGGTCACAGCTTCGGCAATCTTTTCATTGCCGCCCTCATTGAAGTACTCGGCGATGTAGAAGGGGCCATGGATGCGACGAGCAAAGTATTAAAAGTGCGTGGCAAGGTGATTCCCTCGTCAGCCGATAAAATCCTCCTCAACGCGGAAATGGCTGACGGTACGATTGTGCAGGGGGAATCACAAATTCCAAAAGCACGGGAGCACGGTAAAATCAAACGTGTCTTTACGACGCCGGAAAAGCCCCGGGCTATCCAATCTGCTGTCAAGGCGATTAGTGATGCAGACGCTATCGTCCTGGGACCGGGGAGTTTGTATACGAGTATTATGCCGAACCTGCTGGTTCCGGAAATTGCTGCGGCTATCCGCTCCAGCTCGGCTAATAAGATCTATATCTGTAATGTCATGACCCAACCGGGGGAAACCGATGACTATACTGTATCCGATCATATTAAGGCCATCGAACGGTATGCCGGCGGCCCTATTATAGATTTCGTCATGGCCAATAACGGTGACATTGATACGGCTATTTTGCAGCAATATGCTGCAGCCGGACAGCATCCCGTCATCATTGATAAGCGGGAAATCAATGAAACCGGTGCGACACTGATTCAGGCCGATCTGGTGGATCATGAGACTGGCGCCACTCATAACACAAAAAAATTGGCCAACGTTCTCTTTGATCTGATCAATGCCTTGCGCACAGACCTTTCACCGGAATTACTCCATTACTATTTGAAACGATATAATCTCAAACACCCAAGGAGGTGAGCCCCTTGTCTTTTGCCGAAGAGGTAAAAAATGAAGTTGCTCACATGGACTCAGAGGATGCCGCCTGTCGCACTGCCGAACTGGCGGCACTGTTGTGTATGGGCGGTTCGTTAATCCTGGGCTCAGGTGGAGCTGTAGGACTGGAATTCAGTACAGCCAACAACGCTGTCGCCCGGCGGGCTCTGTCTATGTGGCGTAAATCCTTTTCTATTCGTCCGGAAGTCCTCGTGCGGCAAGGACTACGGTTGCGGAAAAAAAATTACTATATCTTACGTGTGCCTCCTAGCGCCGCCAGTACGGCGTGCTTACAGGAGCTCGATCTCTTTCCGGCCAGTGAAGCCCTGCAAGGAATGGCTTTGCGGCGTGATGACTGCCGCCGGGCCCTGCTTCGCGGTGCGTTTATGGGCGGCGGCTCTGTCAACCGGCCTCAGGGAGATTATCACCTGGAACTGGTAACGGAGAATAAAGGCTTTGCCCGTTTATTGCTAAAACTGATGCATCATTTTCATTTATCTGCTAAAATGACAGACAGGAAGGGAGCCTACCTCGTCTATATTAAAGACGGCAATGGCGTTTCTACCTTTTTGCAGCAAATCGGCGCTGACCAGGCGTATCTGAAGTTTGAAAGTGTCCGTGTGATTAAGGATATGCGCAATAATGTAAACCGCGTCGTAAACTGCGAAACGGCAAATTTACAGAAAACTGTAGACGCAGCCGTACGGCAGACCCGGGATATTGAAGTCATCCGCCAGTCCGGAAAATATCGGAAACTGTCCTTGCGTTTGCAAGAAGCAGCCGAATTGCGGCTGGCTAATCCGGAAGCGACCATGGGTGAATTGGCAGCTATGTCAGGACTGACCAAATCGGGCCTTTCGCATCGTTTCAAAAAAATAGCAGATATTGCTAAGGAGATAGAGGAATTACATCATGAGGAAAACAAAGATCTTACATAAACTATTCTTGGCCTGTGCAGCTATTTTGCTGCCCCTTGGCGTGTCCCAGGCCCGTACGTATTCAGCCGATGATCCTGCTGTGATGGCGGAGGTAGTGCGCAGCCGTATGCTGCCCATTGCGATGACGGCACCGCGGGATACAGGGACACTGCTCTTTTCGGACAGCCCGGAATATGCGGAACAGGACGGCATTTTGTATGTCGATAAAGTTAGTGGTGATGTGCGCCTCTATTTTTATCATGTAAACCAAAACAAATATCCCCGCAAGATTGTCGTCATGGCGTACAATCCGTCGTCAGAAGCGAAGGATCTTACTTTAGGCGGTGTGTATTATGCCAAACCGGAAACGTCCTATTATGATGTAGGAAAGGAACTGTCTACCTTATATTACGAAGGCCATCCGACGTTTAATAAGATTACAGTTCCGCCTTTTGGCTATGCTGTCGTAGGGGAAAAGCTCAATCACATTATCGTGCAGCCGGATCAGCTCTTTTCAGGCATCGTCAATGTATCAACCGATGCAGACATGCACATTTCGGCTGTCATCATGCCGGCGGCTGCCGACCCCGTTGATTTTATAAAGAAACAGCAGTATCTTGCCAGCGATGCTGTGAAATTGCGGGGTACATTTCCTGGCATGAACCGTCTCCTAAAGACACTGATTCCTTATTCAACCAGTGAAGGAATCGGCTATATCGTCATTGCCGACGGCCGTCAGGACCGTTTTCTGCGCGGCTATGATGCCATCGATAACCGTCTTTCTGAGGATGTAGGCAACTATGGTCTCGACTATACGATTGATGCCAAAACCAAAGGAGAAGGAAATCTCCACTTCTACTTTAACTCTCAAGGCGGCGAATATGCCGGCGTTGCAGAAATCAGTTATCTGGATGGGAAGCAGGGACAAGTCAACAAGATTGTCGAATTGCCGCGCAACAGCTTGACGATGGGCTATAATGACGCGTATGCTATGGAATATTTGGACTCTGTCAAAGCGGGCACGGAGGTGACGATTCATCTCATGCCACCAGGCGCTGCCAATTTGCCGGTACGCATCCTGGTTGTACCGGATACGGCACTGCAGGCAGCCGTCAATACGGTACAGGCAGAAGAACAACGGCGTCAGGAAGAAGCAGCCCGCCGGGCAGCAGAAGAACAGCGCCGCCAGCAGGCACAGCAGCAACAGCAAGACCAGAAGAATAATAAAGACCATGCAAACACGCAGGCAGGAGAGGGCAAAGACAACAGTCAGCCTCTGATCAGCCATCGTTTCTGGCACGATGACGATCCGACATCTAAATAAAAACGAAAAAAGGCAGCGCCTCAGGCGCTGCCTTTTGTGTAAGATAAAGTTTAGTTCTGGTTTTTCGGTTCTTCGCCAAACCATTTTTTGTAGATCTTGTTGTACGTACCGTCTTTTTTGAATTCGGTCAGTGTATCGTTGATTTGTTTCAAGAGTTCCGGTTTGTCCTTGCTGACGGCCATAGCAACACCACGAGAGGTGACCGGTTCGCCGACGATCTTGATCTTGTCGGCACCGCCGTGATTAATATAATCCTGGGCAACGGCCATATCGATCGAGATGGCGTCCACTGTGCCGGCTTCCAGTTCCATCCAGCCCTGGCTGTTCGTGTCAAACTGTTTCAAGACAGCACCATGGTCAGCAGCGATTTCGCCAGCCTTGGCACCTACCTGAGCGCCGACGGTCTTGCCGGCAATGCTGTCATAGCCCGTAATGGTCGTGTTGTCTTTCTTAACAACGATGACATACCCGCCGTGATAGTATACGTCCGTGAAGTCGACCTGTTTTCTCCGGTCCGGTGTAGCATCCATACCGGCAGCGATGACGTCGATCTGGCCGCTGCGCAGAGCAGGAATCAGGGCATCAAAGCCGATATTCTTGATTTCCATCTTATAGCCCAGTTTGTCGCAAATTGCCTGCATGAGGTCAATATCGAAACCGACGATTTTGTCGTTTTCAACGGATTCAAATGGCGGGAAGGTTGCTTCCGTACCGAGAATTAATGTCTTCTGGTCCTTAGCGGCATCTTTTTTGTCTGTGGAACCTGTGCCACCACAGCCGGTTATTAAGGTAACGGCGGCGAGGGAGGCGGCGATCATAGCGGCGTATTTCTTATTCATTGTCAGTCACTCCTTCTGTGAGGAATCAGATCCTCATATATAAATGTACTTGAATTAAAGCCGGCACAACTCACTGAGGTCACTCATAATCTGTATATGAGGCCGGTCAGAAAATGCGGCAGCCGGCGTAGCACCTGTCGTTACGGCAGCAAAGTCAACACCACTGTTGACTGCTGTGTCAGCATCGATCAGGCTGTCGCCGATATAGAGAATATCGGCAGGCTGCAGATGAAACTGCTTTTGTACTGCTTGTATGCCATAGGGAGCAGGTTTGGCCTCAGGCACATCTTCAATGCCCACAACCAGATCGATGAGTGGTTCCATGTGTTCCCGTTCGAGCGTCTGATTGATGCGGTGCCGCGTCTTTGTGGAAACAATACAGCAGAGGGCACCCTGTTCTTTCAGATATGTCAGAACAGGCTTCGTTTGCGGGTACAAGTGGGTGTTTGGTGTCATGTGATAATCGGAGTAGTTTACTTTATAAAGACGAATTAAACGAGCCAAACGGCCTTTATCTGTTTCTCCTGTCAAAATCGACATGGCATCAAACATAGTTTTACCAATGGTACTGCAAATCTTAGCCCTGGGAACAGGAGGATACCCTTCGTCGCGGAGCAGCATTTCGAAGCACATGACAATGCCTTGTTCCGAATTGACCAAAGTATAATCGAAATCAAATACGTAGGCCTTATACACTGGGGACATGCTCCTTCCTTCCCCGAAATCAGGGATATACCATACAATAAGAACAAGTTCATTCATAATTATACATAGGATACGCACTAAAGACAAGACATTTCCGTTGCTCTATAAGAAAAAAAAGAAAAATATTGCTTGACAGGTATGGCATTCAGTACTATAATAAACAAGCTGTTGAACGAGAGGGAAACGAAATGAAACGTTTCAGTCTTTCTCTTTCAAAAGTT
>NZ_JAQDBC010000033.1:0-25253 GCF_027681725.1 Caecibacter sp. AF58-12pH5A
ACTATATCATGCACTCTTAAAATTTTCAGTACTGGTCTGAATTCACAGGCCCATTATATTCTGCTGAGATGCCAAGTGAATGGCCTGTTGGTATAGGGCTTGAAAGAATATTTGAAGGCGAGCGCAGAGGTGTTATTAAGTTGACTGCGGTCAATGTTACGTTCATTGATTCACTTGCTTGTCCGTTCGGAGAACATGATATTATAGCACGTGTTCAGGGGGGTACTAATATCCTTCTTTATGGCGTACCCGGTTCCGGTAAAAGTTGGACTATAGAACATGAATACTGTCATGTTGGAAGTGTTGTAGAAAGACTTGTTTTTCACCCTGATTATACAAACGCTGATTTCATTGGGCAGATTCTTCCTGTTGTAGATGCAGAAAAACAGGTTACCTACGAATTTACGCCAGGTCCGTTTACAACGATTCTGAGAGATGCCTACATGCATCCTATGCGGGAGTATATCCTTATTATTGAAGAAGTGAATCGTGGAAACGCTCCGGCAATTTTCGGTGAAGTTTTCCAGTTGCTGGATAGAACGGTTGAACCGAAAACAGTGGATGGAATCACTTATCCAACAGGTACAAGTGAATATGGCATCACACATAAATATATGGCAGAGAAAATATATGGGGATTCTACTCACAAGGTGCGGATTCCTTCAAACTTGTCTATCGTAGGTACGATGAACACTTCGGATCAGAATGTGTTCACACTCGATACAGCTTTCCAGCGCAGATGGAAAATGCGGCTAATAGAGAATAACTTTGACAATGTGCGTGCGTCTCTTGCTGATGCTGAGATTCTAGATACACAAGTCACATGGAAAACTTTTTGTGAAAAAATCAACGATATTATCATAGGCAATAAAGCAAAGATGGCATCTGCTGAGGACAAGAGACTTGGCGTTTATTTTGTGCATGAAAGCGATATGACTTTTGATCAACGAGCAGTACCTTCGGACGGATATACCTCACTCCTTACAGAATACAATGATCTTCTGCGTATTGAAGCAACCGGTGATATGCCAGAAGATAAAAAGCAAAGGCTGTCCATTATCAGAGAAGCTCTTATGCATAACCGTATGTTCCCTGAGAAGGTTATAAAGTATTTGTGGGATGATGCATTTAAATTTAATCCAGAGGCTTTATTTGATACCGAAAAAATGGAGAGTTTAGAGCAAGTCATTCGTACTTTTATATATTCTCAGGGGCATGAGAGATTTAATATCTTCAAGGGAACTGTTCGTGAAGCTCTTTATCAGAATTCTCAGGTACAATACGACTGATTAAAAGCGAGGTGGTCAGTGGCTATGGATTTACAGAAAAATATTAGAGAACGCTGCCACGTTAATAAGAATGATGAAGGAGATAGTTTTGTAGGGGTAAAAGCGGATACAGATGATGCGGTTATCTATTTCCCAATTGGCTATCAACTTCCAAAGAATGACGATGACCTTCGTGCGGATATAAATAACTTGTTCTATGTGCTTGCAGCATTTATGAAAGAGGACAAGCTGATTGAGGAATCTAAATTTGCTGCACCGAGAACGGTTGACTTTCCAATGCATGCCTATCTTAAGGTAATCAGAAATTTTCTGCGAACTGGACGCTATTACATTGAAACAGATCCTAAATTCAAGACAGATATTAAGGGGAGTGTGTCGTGGCCACGCACAGTTCGAGAGCAACGAGCGTTGGTACAGAAAAATGGCTCACTTGTTTTTACTAACATGACAGTACGTTCCGTAACGCCTGATGCTAATAAGAAGATTACACAAATTCATCGATATTGTGTGTACGAGGCATTTGATAAAATGGGATGGCTCTATGTTCCGTACATGCCAGAGAAACCTGGTCCACATCCTAATAATAGAGAAGCGGTTCACATCTTGGAAAAGAAATTGGCGTCTACGCATAATGATGTTGAGCAGGAACTCTTTTCAGCAATGGTATCAATGCTCAAATACATGGATGAAAAATCTTCTGAAAAACAATATTTCTTCGGAACGGATTTCTTTGAACGCATTTGGGAGAAGATGATTGATAAGGCATTTGGCATTGAAGATAAGCATCAGTATTTTCCGCGCACTAGGTGGCTTCTTGACTATGGAGCGAACAAAACAAAAACACCACTGCAACCGGATAGCATTATGATTTATAATGAGAAAGTCTATGTTCTCGATGCAAAATTGTATCGCTACGGATATAGTGGGAATCCAGAGCATTTGCCGAGTGGGCCTGATATCAATAAGCAAATTACCTACGGAGAGTATATTGAACGTGCTAAGGGTGTGCCGAGTAATAATTTGTATAACGCATTCATAATGCCCTTTAATCGGGAAGATCATACTTTTTTTGAGATGGGCACTGATGGCAATCCGATACCATGTATTACGGACAATATTGGAAACATCGGCGAAGCGCTCGGTGACTGGAAGCCTAATCCGAAGAACTACGAACGTGTCCAGGGCATTGTAATTGATACTAGGTTTCTCATGTACAATTACATCGGTATGCCGGATCAGCAAAAACGGAAGCTTGCGGAAGCAATAGAAAAAGTGGAAACAAGGAATCCTGTTCCAAAACCTGCAACATAAAGAATAAGGCTCTACCTTTCAAATAATGAGAGGTAGAGTCTTTTTTATTTATAACTGTCGATTTCGATATCGCTGTGCGCCGGCCGCATTACGACATTGTTGGCAACAGTAGTGCTTGTTTGTTCTTGTGGCTGCGACTAGAAAAAATCTGTCTCTCTTACAATTTGGGTTTTCGCATTCCTTATACATCTCACCGTTGCTCATGTAGAAAATAGAAAAGTAAAGAGCTTCAATTAGTGTATCGACTTGCCAAGTTGCAGTTAGCTTACCGCCACTATACTTTGGATGGATACCACGAATGTTATGGTTGATTTCCTCTGCTATGACAATTCTTGCAATTTTTAGCAGGGCGTTCTTGAAGGAATCATCAAGTGCTTCTTCACTAAATGTCGTATATGATTTAAAACCTCCGAAATGAACTTCCTTAATGACGGATACCTCTGTTTGAAGATGGTAAAAGAAATCTATAAGAAATCGAGTTTCTTCATCTACATCCTTACATCCTATGTACATTGCCATTAAGTTTTTAAACCGTGGGTCTTTGCTTCCTTGCAAATTTGTATCCGACCCACTTCTCACAGCATTATAAAAACTGATGTTGATAGAATTTTTCTTTCTGAGAAATGCATCGTCTACAGAGAATGTTCCACTTGCAGCAACTTCTGGCTCTCTGCTCAAATCTGGAAACAGATTATAGGAGTCAAGCAGCCACTTAAAACGATGGGAACAAGTCGAAAAAACATTATCGCCAATCCGAAATTCGATCACGGGGGCGAAAAGTAAATAGACTACATGAATGAGGACGCCCTTGTAATCTTTTTTATTGATACAACTGTACAACCGAATGGTTGATTTTATTCTGTTAATGATGTCAATAAGATCGTTTGCTTCAATTGCCGTGTACGCATTTTCCGGAAGCGGATATAAGAAACCGTATTTTTCAATAAAATCGATATGCTTGTCTATATCCCCTTTGGGAAGTGCAAGTAATTTGCCAAGTATATTTTTCTCGTATATGCCACCAGCAATACCAGTCATATTCAAACCGTCTTTCGGCGCATAGGAGAACAGTAGCTGTGTACTTGTATCAGGGCAAACCTTGAGAGTGACAGTTGGATTCTCGTTGGGAGAAGTATTCACTGTATCCTTGGCACAGTGACAGCCATATCCCTCGTGCTGAAACATTGTTTTTAATGAAATTCCAGAAATTTTTTCGACCATAACGGCATTTTCCTTTCAGAGGTCTATCTAAAACAGGCTATACTTTTATAAAAACGATTATCTATGATAGCGTTAGGGTTCTCATTTGGGAGCCCTTTTTCTTATTATACATAAAAATAATGGGTAATAAAATACATACCTATTATTTTATTAGCTAAAAATAATAGGTATTATAGTGAAATTTTATTACTCTTTCCTGCAGAGTACAATAAAGATGCTACCAATGGTAGCAACAAAACAAATCTCTTAGTCCGAATAGCGCTATAAGGGCGATGGGATGCATAAGAGTTTTGAACACAGTACTAAAAACTGTGTTTGGAGCGAAGATGCACTCACCGTTGCTTTCGTGCGCCTATTTCGGCAGACCAGAGCCTGTGGTTCATCTTCGACCACAGGCTCTTTTTGTGTCCCACCGTCCTTTGCGCGGACGGAAAGATATGTGACTGATGTTGAGCTGAATGCACCCAAATTGTGCATCCAGCTGAGTGTCAGACACTCAGAATCTGTCTCACCGTTCATCCCCTGATCAAGGATGCCCGAAGCGATGAGACAGGCAATCAATTTAATAACGTCAACCCATCGGGACGGTTGGCCAGTTTGAAGTGAGGATTCGCTTTTATGGCCAATTATTATGGGATGTCCTGTGTGGATTCTCACTTCGGTACGAGACCGAAGGAGGGTCTACATCATGGACAAAAAAGAGACAACCAACGACAAAAAGTATTACATTCCATTGGAAATCACCCCTGAAACCATCATTACGGAGGAACACAAGAACAGTGAGATTTGTTGGACGAAAATCTGTAGGCGAAGAGTGCGTGCGATTATGATTCCAGCAACGAAGGAGCAGTACCTTGCATACATGCGTCCGCTTTGGCGGGAAGATAAACGCGAGCTAAGACATGGCGCAGATGAAGAATCGACGGATCAGTTGTATGACGCCTATGAGTGGGAGGCTCCGGATGATTTCAACCTAGAGGAGGCAATCCTAAATAAAAAATTGCTGTCGGTGTTGTATAGCCAACTGGAATTGCTAAAGGATATTGACCGAATGATTTTGTCGATGGTCGCTAACGGATTCAGTGAAGCGGCGATAGGAAAGAAAGTGGGCTTAAGTCAGAAAGGGGTAAACAAACGCAAGCATAAATTGTATGCGCTCCTAAGGGAATATCTGAAGGATTTCCGTTAAGCAGAAAAAATATCTAAAAATTTTTTTCTGAATCGGTACTTAACCATATCCGATGTGTCCTATTACTGGTGAAGGGAGAAAAGAGAGAAATCCTTCAGAAGGGAGGTAAGCGAGATGATTCACCCACGAGCGCGTGAAAGATCGGTTCGGCGACAAAAGCTACATCGAGAACTGGCAGAGGTCTTGATGGCTATTAGTGTCATGGCAAAGAGTATTGCTAGGAACATCAATCTTTTATCGATGCAAAAATGCGAGAAAGGAGTCAATCCATATGTCAAATGACGAACTTAAGAATTTGGCAGTGGCTTTATCTGATTGCGGTAAGACGCTCATTCGGATTGCCGACGCCATGGCAGAGAACAAAGACGATCTGCCAACTACTGATGCAAAGCCTGCGGAAAAAGAACTGACCCTCGAAGATGTACGGGCGGTTCTTGCGGAAAAGGCGAGAGCGGGGCATACAGAGGAGGTACGAGAACTTCTTAAGAAGTACGGTGCAGACAGGTTATCTGCCGTAGAACCTGCGAAGTACCAGTCGTTGCTCAAAGATGCGGAGGTGCTTGGTAGTGGCAAATAAGCATGCACTCTTATCCGCATCATCCAGCCATCGATGGATTGCCTGCCCACCGTCAGCCATGCTTTGTGCTAAGGAAAAAGACGTATTTAGCGAGTATGCCAAGCAAGGAACGGACGCACATAGCTTGTGTGAGCACAAGTTGAAGTGCCTCTTGGGGATGGAAACTTGCGACCCCACGGAAACGCTCGATTTCTTTGACCAAGAGATGGCAGATTCTGCCGATGCCTATGCCCAGTTCGTGATGAAGCAGGTGGAAGCAGGGAAAGAGACCTGTAAGGATACCCTCGTTCTAGTCGAACAAAAGCTAGATTTCTCTAGGTGGGTACCGGATGGATTTGGCACAGGCGACTGTGTGATTGTAGCCGATGACACGCTACGAGTTATCGATTTCAAGTACGGCGTCGGTGTTCTTGTGGACGCAGAGAATAATCCGCAGATGATGTGCTATGCTCTCGGAGCATTACAGATGTTTGAAGGCATCTATGATATTTCAAGCATCGCCATGACCATCTTCCAACCTCGGCGAGATAACGTCAGCACATTCGTCTTATCCAAAGAAGAACTGCTCAAATGGGCAGAAGAAGTCCTTTCGCCTGCTGCCAAACTAGCCACCAAAGGAGAAGGTGAATTTCACGCCGGAAGTCACTGCCAGTTCTGCAAGGTGAAGGCAATCTGTCGCAAGCGTGCAGAGTACAACTTGGAACTTGCAAGATACGACTTTGCAGTGCCGGCAAGTCTTACGGATGAGGAGATAGAAATCATCCTCTCCAAGGCGGAAGCACTCACATCTTGGGCGACAGACATCAAGGAATACGCCTTGCAACAGGCGTTATCCGGTAAGGCTTGGAACGGCTATAAATTGGTCGAAGGTCGCGCAAATCGAAAGTACATCAACGAAAGTGCCGTAGCAGAAAAAGTGAAGTCGGCGGGATTTGACCCATATGATCACAAAGTGTTAGGCATCACCGCCATGACAAAACTGCTCGGCAAGACAAAATTTGAGGAATTGCTTGGTGGGCTTATTGAAAAGCCACAGGGCAAGCCAACTCTAGTCCCTATGTCGGACAAGCGTCCGGCAATGCATACAGCAGTCAATGATTTTAAGGAGGAAAACTAATATGCAAAAGAAAGTCATGAACCCCACGAAAGTTATCACTGGTCCTAAAACGCGTTGGAGCTACGCAAACGTATGGGACCCAAAGTCCATCAATGGAGGAAAGCCGAAGTATAGCGTATCGCTCATCATTCCAAAATCGGATAAGGCTACGGTGAGTAGAGTCAAGGAGGCTATCCAAGCGGCTTATGAAGAGGGCGAGTCCAAGCTGAAAGGAAACGGTAAAGTTGTTCCTGCACTCTCGGTCATTAAGAATCCTCTCCGTGACGGTGATTTGGAACGACCTGGCGATGCCGCTTACGCGGACAGTTACTTCATCAACGCCAATAGCGCAACGGCTCCTGACATTGTAGACGCTGACTGTCAACATATTATTGACCGCAGTGAAGTCTATAGCGGTGTATATGGAAGGGCTTCCATTAACTTCTATGCCTTTAACTCTAACGGGAATAAGGGTATTGCCTGCGGACTGAACAACCTGCAGAAAATCTCTGATGGCGAACCCCTCGGTGGCAAGTCTCGCGCAGAGGATGATTTTGCAACTGTTTCCGATGATGATTTCTTGTCTTAATGGAGGGCACGCAACATGGTACAGATACACGCCGTTTTGGAAACGATACTCTTGTTCACACTGGTCTGTTTCAGCATTTACGGATTTGGGTATATGGTAAGAACCCATATCAAGGAGTATCGAGAGAGCCGTAAAGAGAACCACCATAAAGTCGGTGGGAACAAAGGACACCTGAAATAAAGGGGTGTGGCAGGTGGCAGGAACAATCTTGCCACCTGTTTTTATCATAAGGAGACGCTATACATGACGAAAATAACGAGCCTTGAAATTGATATTGAGACCTATAGCGATATTGACCTTGCGAAATGTGGCGTATATAAATACGCAGAATCACCTGCCTTTGAAATTTTGCTATTCGGCGTAGCCATAAATGGTGGAGAGGTGACTGTTTATGATCTTGCCCAAGGCGAAGAGTTGCCCATGGAGATTCTTCAAGCATTAACGGATGAAGCCGTGACGAAGTGGGCGTTTAACGCATCCTTCGAACGCATCTGTATCTCCGCATGGCTTAGGAAGAACCATTCAGAAGTATTCCATCATGCTGGCGGTGATTACCTTAATCCGTCGTCGTGGTACTGCTCAATGGTGTGGTCGGCGTATATGGGGCTTCCTTTATCCCTTGCAGGGGTAGGTGCGGTACTGGGCCTATCTGAGCAGAAGCTCAAAGAGGGCAAAGATCTTATTCGCTATTTCTGCGTTCCCTGTAGACCCACCAAAGCAAATGGCGGTAGAGAAAGGAATCTTCCTCAGCATGATGGCTACAAATGGGAAATGTTCAAAACGTACAACAAACGAGATGTAGAGGTGGAGGTCGCCATCAAAGAAAGACTGCGGAAGTTTCCCGTGCCGGAGTTCGTATGGGATGAATATCATCTTGACCAACTCATTAACGACCGAGGCATTGCCCTTGATCGGAAACTCGTGGAAAATGCCATTGCTTTTGATAAAAGGTCAAAGGGAATCCTAACGACAAAAATGCAAGAACTGACGGAACTTGAAAACCCCAATTCAGTGCAGCAGATGAAAGGATGGCTTGCGGAACACGGTCTTGAGATGGAGAGCCTTGGCAAAAAGGAAGTGGCGGCAGTGTTAAAGACCGCACCGGAGCCACTACGGACAGTGCTATCCCTTCGCACACAACTTGCCAAATCGTCCGTCAAGAAGTATCAAGCCATGGAAAATGCCGTCTGCAAGGACGGAAGGGCGAGGGGGATGTTTATGTTCTACGGCGCGAACCGCACAGGACGTTTTGCGGGGCGCATTATCCAATTACAGAACCTGCCTCAAAACCATATGACGGATTTAGGAGAGGCGAGAGAACTTGTACGAGAGGGAAACTACGATGCCTTGGAGTTTTTGTATGATGATATCCCCGATACCTTGTCGCAGCTCATTCGCACGGCTTTTGTGCCACGAGAGGGCATGAAGTTCGTCGTAGCTGACTTTTCAGCGATTGAAGCAAGGGTGTTGTCGCATCTTGCAAAGGAAGAGTGGAGAACTGAGGTCTTTAAAAACAATGGCGATATTTACTGCGCTTCGGCATCTGCCATGTTTGGCGTTCCCGTTGAAAAGCATGGCATCAATGGGCATCTTCGCCAAAAAGGTAAAATATCGGAATTGGCCCTTGGTTTCGGTGGATCCGTCGGGGCATTAAAGGCGATGGGTGCCTTGGAGATGGGGCTTCATGAGGACGAACTGCAATCCCTCGTGGATATGTGGAGAAGTTCCAATCCTAACATCGTGAAATTCTGGTGGGCGGTAGATGGTTGCGTAAAAGATGCTATTAAAAAGAAAGCACCAACAGAAACGCATGGCATCAAATTTTATTGCCGAAGTGGGATGCTATTCATCAGGCTTCCATCCGGCAGATGTCTTTCCTACGTCAAGCCTCGTATGGGTGTGAACCGTTTCGGAGGAGAGTCGGTCACCTATGAAGGGGTAGGGATGGCAAAGAAATGGGAACGCATCGAAAGCTACGGTCCGAAGTTCGTGGAGAACATCGTGCAGGCGGTCAGTCGGGATATTCTGCTCCATGCCATGAAAAACTTATCTGTTTTTGCCATATGTGGTCATGTGCATGATGAGGTGATTATTGAATGCAAGAAAGACGTATCACTCGCGTCTATTTGCGAGCTGATGGGAAGAACACCGCCATGGATGCCGGGGTTACTCCTTCGTGCCGATGGCTATGAATGTGATTTTTATAAAAAAGATTGATTCGTTGGTTCTTAAAGTTAGGGGTTCTGTCCTCTTACTGGTAGAGGGGAGAAACCCTACATTTTTAGAAAGGTGGAATAAGTATGTTTTACGTTAAAGAACGACTCAATGATGCCATGGAGGTAGTTGTGGACATCAACGATGAAAACGTGTTCAGCCACTGCATTCATTGTGGAAAGGAACTTCAGGTGAATTTGGAGGAACTATTCGCAGATGGTTCGGTTGATTTATCAAGCACGGGTGTTGTTTGTACGGCTTGTGCAGGAAAAATTTTAGGAGACGAAGATGATGGTGGGGCGGCGTAACAGTGAAGGCTATCCCGATCCGACGACCTACGAAGCACTCACGACCATTGAAAATGAACTGAAAGCGGCAAGAGCATACAGACCCATCGTGTATGTATGCTCTCCGTTTTCTGGGGAGGTTGCAGGAAATATTGAAAAGGCAAGACGCTACTGTCGCTTTGCCGTAGATGAAGGATATATTCCCATCGCTCCTCATTTGCTTTTTCCGCAGTTCCTAAACGATGACAAACAGGTCGAGCGAGAAATGGGACTGCATTTTGGCAACGTGCTTATGAGTCACTGCAGTGAGGTTTGGGTGTTCGGAGAGTTTATATCGGATGGAATGGCTGAAGAAATCAAGCGGGCGAAACGGAAGAACTACCTACTCCGCTATTTTACGAGCGAACTCAAGGAGGTTTAACCATGTACGAGATAAAGGAAAATAGAAGAACGCTAAAAGACGGAACTGAAATCACTACCTTCAGCAGAGAAGTGGTCAGTTGTAACGTCTTAGAGGTTGAAGCAGGAACAACGGGCTATTGTGGTGGCGATACAGGGCATGGTGGTCGCACCTATTTTCGTATTCAAGATGTAGCTAGTACGGACATGAACATTCAAAGTTTTATCACGCCTTGTGGCGATAAGGGAGTTGAGATTACCCTCGGCGGAGATTCTGAACTAGAAACGATGATTCGGGCATTGCGATTTATCACCAAGGTTCTGGAAGATGTATCCAAGGAGGTGTATGACTGATGTTTTCTCTCTATTCGGCGGATGTTACGGGGAATCCCAGTAACTGTTCCTATCCGCATAAGCATGTCATTTTAGACGAAGATAGCCTAAGAGCGGCTATCTGTCATGACTATGTCTGTGCCGAATATAAAAATAACTACCGCAATGGCGGTAACTTCATTGGCAGTGACTGCCTTCCTGTGGATTGCGATAACGACCATTCGGACAATCCGGATGAATGGGTCACGCCGGATGATATTCTGCAAGCCTTTCCCGGTGTCAGCTTTGCCATCCACTATAGCCGTTACAATAATCGTGAAAAAAACGGCAAACCTGCAAGGCCGAAGTTTCATGTGCTCTTTCCCATCGAATATGTATCGGATGCCACGCTCTATAGCGGTATGAAAAAGCTAGTCCATTCCATCTTCCCATATTTTGATACACAGGCACTGGATGCAGCTCGATTTTTCTTTGGGACATCCACGGCGGATGTTGCCCTTTATCCAGGTCGCATGAATCTGACCGAGTTTTTGGATGTAGCGTTGTTCGATGAGAATCTCTCGGAGGGTCAATGGGGTGGCTCGACCATTCCGGAAGGAAGTCGGAATGCCACCATGTCTCGTTTCGCGGGTCGCGTCATCAAGAAATACGGGGATGGCGATAAGGCGTATCAGACATTTTTGGAAGAAGCAACAAAGTGCGTGCCGCCACTGGAAGAATCGGAACTTAAGAAAATATGGCACAGTGCGCAGCGTTTTTATACAAGAATCTCTGAGCAGGATGGCTATATTGCTCCGGAAATATATAACGATCCTTCCTGTTATAAGCCCCAAGACTACTCCGACGTAGGGCAAGCTGAGATCCTTGCAAAATACTTCTCCAGTGAACTTAGATATTCTCCGGCTACCCACTTCATTCGCTATTCCGATCATTACTGGCAAGAATCCGAACCGGGTGCGCAAGCCGTGGCTCATGAACTTACGAGAAGGCAACTGAAGGAAGCGGGTCGCGATATGCTCGAAGCACTCGATAAAATGAAAAACTCTGGGGCGCAAGCCCTCCTTGATACCATGTCAAAATCCAAAGCGGAACAACTCATGAACGAAGAGCAGACGGAAGCTTATCAGGAATTTACGGCGGCAAAAGCATATCAGCAGTTTGCCGTAAAGCGTAGGGATTCCAAGAATATCACGTCCACACTGAAAGAATCCCGTCCGATGCTAGAAATCTCACCACGAGACCTTGATGCCGACTGTTTTGCTTTGTGCACGCCGGAAGCAACCTACGATTTGCGTAAAGGCATGGCGGGAGCACGAGAGCACATGCCGGACGATTTCATCACCAAAATCACCTCTGTGTCTCCAAACTATAAAGGACAGAAACTTTGGACTGATTGCCTTGACCTTATCTTTCAAGGCAATCAGGAGCTTATCGATTATGTCCAAATGATTTGTGGACTTGCGGCTATTGGGAAGGTTTATGTAGAAGCACTCATCATCGCTTACGGTGATGGACGTAATGGTAAATCCACCTTCTGGAATGCTATCTCCAGAGTGCTTGGTCTATATTCCGGCAACATCTCTGCTGACACGCTCACGGTTGGGTGTCGAAGAAACATCAAGCCCGAAATGGCTGAGGTCAAGGGGAAGAGACTCCTCATCGCAGCCGAGATGCAAGAAGGCGCTCGCCTGAATGATTCTACGGTCAAGCAGCTTTGCTCCACGGACGATGTCTTTGCGGAGAAAAAGTATAAGGATCCGTTTTCATTCAAGCCGTGCCACACGCTCGTACTTTATACCAACCACCTGCCCCGCGTCTCTGCATCCGATGATGGCATTTGGAGGCGGCTTATTGTCATTCCTTTCAATGCCAAAATTACGGGAAATAGCGACATTAAGAACTATGGTGAGTATCTTTATGACAACGCCGGCGGTAGCATCTTGGCGTGGGTCATTGAGGGTGCGAGGAAGGTTATCGAGTCGGATTACCAAATTCCCGTACCAAAATGTGTGCAAAATGCCATTAATGAATATCGGAGTCAAAACGATTGGTTCGGTCACTTTCTTTCAGATAAATGTGAGCTTGATCCATCCTATAAGGAAAACTCTGCGACTCTTTATCAAGCCTACAGACTTTATTCCCTTGATTGCAATGAATATGTGCGCAGTACGGCTGATTTCTACTTTGCGCTAGAAAAGGCAGGCTTTGAGCGCATTACCATCACGAGAAGGCGCTATTTCAAGGGGCTTCGCTTGTGTGAAGATACGGGTATAGACGGGGATTTTCTAGATTAACACCACCCATGACAAGGTGTATCAAGGTCTTATATAAAACTTTCCTTAGACATATAAAAATATCCCTAAGAAAAAGTTTAGGAAATAACATTGATACACCTTGCACATCACCAGATTAAAGTCTTGAAGAAGGTAGAAGAAAACTAGGAAAAACGATGGTTTTATGCGGATTAAGACTTTGTATGACAAGGTGTATCAAGGTCTTATATAAAACTTTCCTTAGACATATAAAAATATCCCTAAGAAAAAGTTTAGGAAATAACATTGATACACCTTGCACATCACCAGATTAAAGTCTTGATGGAGGAGAAGAATGCTGGAAAAAACGATAGAGAAGAAACTACGAGAGGCAGTCAAAAAGGCAGGTGGTATCGCATTAAAGTTTGTGTCCCCATCTTATGCAGGGATGCCCGACCGCCTGATTTTATTCCCTGATGGGAAGGTTGCCTTTGCAGAATTAAAAGCACCGGGAAATAAACCAAGAGCACTACAAGAGACACGGCACAGGCTCCTTCGCTCTCTAGGCTTTCGGGTTTATGTGATTGATAGCGTCGAGCAGATTGGAGGAATGATTGATGAACTTCATGCCTCATGATTATCAGAAATATGCCATCGAGTATATAAAAGGGCATAGCATTTCTGCGATTCTACTTGATATGGGTTTAGGCAAGACAAGCATTACGCTGACCGCCTTGGCGGATTTGTTGTTTGATTCCTTCGAGGCACATAAGATTCTAGTTATCGCACCACTTAGAGTGGCTAGGTCGACTTGGCCAGAAGAACTCCGGAAATGGGAACACCTGCATCATCTCACTTACTCCGTGGTTGTAGGGACGGAGCGGGAAAGATTGGATGCCCTGAAAGCACAGGCAGATATTTATATCATCAACCGCGAGAACGTGCCGTGGCTAGTGGAAAAAAGCAGAGTCCCCTTTGACTTCGATATGCTTGTCATTGATGAACTTTCTTCTTTCAAGAACTGGCGAGCAGAACGATTCAAGGCACTCATGAAGGTGCGACCACGGATAAAGCGTGTCGTGGGGCTTACGGGAACGCCTAGTAGCAATGGACTCATGGATCTGTTTGCCGAGTTCCGTGTGCTTGATATGGGCGAAAGGCTCGGACGATTTATTGGCCAGTACCGAAACGCCTACTTTCTGCCTGATAAGCGGAATGGACAAATCATCTATAGCTACAAGCCCCAACCTGATGCGGAAAAGCGTATTTACGACAGAATTTCCGACATCACGATTTCCATGAAAGCTGCGGACTACCTCAAGATGCCCGAACGGGTGACAAATGAAGTCCTTGTTACGCTATCCGATACGGAACGAAAAAAATACGACAAGCTAAAAAAGGAACTCGTCCTTGAACTAAGTGATGGGGAAATCACCGCCGCCAATGCAGCATCGCTTACATCAAAGCTCACGCAAATGGCAAACGGAGCCGTGTACAGTGATGATGGCGAGACAATGAAGATTCACGAGCGGAAACTGGATGCCTTGGAGGATATCATCGAATCGGCAAATGGTCAGCCCGTTCTCGTGGCGTATTGGTACAAGCATGATAGAGAGCGCATTGTAGAAAGGCTTTCAAAATGCAAGATTCCCTTTGCCGAGGTTTCGTCTCCTACGTCGATAGAGAAGTGGAACAAAAAGGAAATCCCAGTGGGTCTTATCCATCCTGCATCAGCAGGACATGGACTGAACCTACAGGCAGGAGGAAATCACTTGGTGTGGTTCGGGCTTACATGGAGTTTGGAACTTTATCAGCAAACCAATGCGAGACTGTACCGCCAAGGTCAGACAGAGAGCACCGTGGTGATTCAGCACATCCTAGCAAAGGACACCATTGATGAGCGGATACTAAAAATTTTGGAGAAGAAAGACAGATCACAGGCAGACCTAATAGCTGCGGTGAAAGCGGAGGTGGGAAGATGAGCATTGCATGGAATTATCTTGATAAACGAAGTGGTACGGTGCAGGCGATTAAAGATTTCAGCAGCATGAAATTCATCATCGATAGCACGGATAGCGCCGTCAAAAATGTCTATGATGGGATGAGTGGCGTTGGAAGCCCGAACATGGATGGCATGCCACGGTCTCATGATCCCAAGGCAGGTGAGGGAAGAATCGTCAGTGGCATCGATGAGATTGACGTACTGAAAGAACGATACCGACAGGCCGTAGAATATATGGCATGGTTCGTTCCTGCGTGGGAACAACTCACGGATGATGAACAGTTCTTACTCACGACTTTCTACGAACACGAAGAATATAGCATGGTAAGTCCTGTTGATATTATCTGTCAAACGTATAGCATCGAACGGTCTACCGCCTATAACCGGAAGAACAAGGCGCTTAACCATCTGATGACGTTACTATTTGGAAAACGGTAGTGAGGTAAAATCGTGGACAAAATTTGTTTTTACCTGTGTTATACTAGTAGCGTGAAAGAGTGAACGATGAGCCTTGTGGGGAAAACCTGCAGGGCTTTTCTCGTAAAACGGTGACACTACTGGTTGAAAAGGGTAGCGAGGTAAAATCGCGGACAAAATTTGTTTTTACCCGTGGTATACTAGTAGTATGAAAAACTGAAAAGATGAGCGCAAGCCTTCATGGGAATCATCCCATGAGGGCTTTTCTTATACAAGGAGGTGAGACGGGTGCCTAGAAAACCGAAACAACCCTGTGCTTATCCTGGCTGTCCAAAGCTATCTGATGAACGGTACTGTGAGGAACACAAAAAGGTTGTGGCAAGAAACTATGAAGCCTATACGAGAGACCCTGCGGTGAAGAAAAAGTACGGAAGCAAGTGGAAACGCATCCGTGATAGATATGTGAAAGAGCATCCGTTTTGTGAGCAGTGCCTGAAGGAAGGCAGACTGACACCGGTGCAGGAAGTGCATCACATCATTCCTGTTGCAAGCGGAGGAACGCATGATGAAGCGAACCTTATGAGCCTTTGCCGAAGTTGTCATAATAAAATTCATTTTGAATTAGGTGATAGAAATCACTGAGACCTCTATCGGCGGGGGGGAGTCAAAATCTCAAAAAGATTATAAAAATTAAAAACGGCGTGGGGTCTTACGCACAAAAACGCCGGTTCAAACAGGGAATTAAAGGAAAGGAGGATTGAGACGTGGCAAAAGATGGAACGAATCGTGGAGGCAGACGTGTTCGCGCAGGGGATAAGCCGATGTCTGCGGCAGAGAAGATTCAGCGCGGCAGGGAGGTGCGTGTCATGAATAATGACATCCCATCCTTTACGCCGACAGAACTCGATGCGGTTGACTTACCGGAAGGAGCCGTGATGAACGGCGCGGATATGCCGAAGCCGAGCGAGTATCTATCAGCAAAACAGAAGAACGGCATTCCGCTAGGAGCCGATGAAATATACAAGGAAACGTGGCGGTGGCTGAAGGAGCGCAACTGTGAAAAGCTCGTCAACAAACGGCTTATCGAAGCCTATTCGCAGGCGTTCGCTCGCTATATCCAGTGCGAGGAAGCGACGAGTACCTATGGGCTCCTTGGAAAGCACCCGACCACGGGTGGCGTGATGGCATCGCCTTTTGTACAGATGTCGCAGCAGTATCAGAAGAGCGCTAACCTTATCTGGTATGAGATTTACGATATCGTAAAGCAGAACTGTACCGAGGTCTTTGAGGACAATCCCAATGACACGATGGAGCTTCTGCTCAGAGCGAGGAAAAAATGATGGAACAACGAGAGTTCTTAACTGTTTTAAAACAGTGCCGTAAGACACTTACGAAACAGGAGCGACGAACCCTTCAAGGGCAAGCTATGGCAGGAAATGTCGAGGGAGCCGTGAAAGGGCTTCGGAAAATACTGAGAAGGAGGGAAAGCGAGTGGGCAGAACAACGACCGATATGAAACTTGTAGCAACGGAAAAACTCGTGCCATATGTCAATAATGCCAGAACGCATAGCGCAGAGCAGATTATGAAATTGCGCTCATCGCTTCGAGAGTTCGGATTTATCAATCCCATCATTATCGATAAAGACTACAACATCATCGCCGGCCATGGCAGGTTGATGGCCGCAAAGGACGAGGGCATTCGTGAAGTACCATGTGTGTTTGTAGATTACCTCACGGAGGCGCAAAAGAAAGCGTACATTCTTGCAGATAACCGAATGGCGTTAGATGCAGGTTGGGACGAAGAACTGCTGAAGGTGGAGATAGAAGCCTTGCAAGCAGAGGATTTCGATTTAGGGCTGACTGGTTTCGATGAAAAGGAACTGGCCAGCTTTTTTGATGCCGATAATGACGTCCACGAGGATGACTTCGATGTGGACGCGGAACTTGAGAAACCGCCAGTCACAAAAACTGGGGATGTGTGGCTACTTGGTCGCCATCGCCTTGTTTGCGGTGACAGCACAAAGGAAGAAACATACACAACGCTCATGAAGGGTGAGCAAGCAAATCTCGTGGTGACCGATCCTCCGTATAACGTCAACTACCAAGGTACGGCAGGGAAAATCAAAAACGACAATTTGCAGAATGACCAGTTTTACACATTTTTGCTCTCGGCGTTCACTTGTATGGAAAAAGCCATGGCAAAAGACGCGAGCATCTATGTATTCCATGCTGATACGGAAGGGCTGAATTTCAGAAAAGCCTTTGATGCAGCAGGGTTCTATTTATCCGGAACGTGTATCTGGAAAAAGCAGAGTTTGGTACTTGGAAGAAGCCCGTATCAATGGCAACATGAACCGTGCCTATACGGGTGGAAGAAAAACGGTAAGCATCAGTGGTATTCCGACCGTAAACAGACGACTATTTGGGAATTTGATAAGCCACAGAAAAACGGCGATCATCCAACGATGAAGCCTGTACCTCTCATTGCCTATCCCATCAAGAACTCGAGCATGACAAATTGCATCGTCCTCGATCCCTTTGGAGGAAGCGGAAGTACACTCATTGCCTGTGAACAGACGGGACGCATCTGTCGAACGATAGAACTTGATGAAAAATACTGCGATGTCATTGTGAAAAGATATATTGAGCAGGTCGGTACGACGGAAAACGTATCCGTGATTCGAGATGGCAAGACGATTCCTTTTGATGCGTTAGAGGTGGGCAACCATGAATGAAACATTGACGCTAGGAAGCCTCTTTGATGGCTCCGGGGGATTTCCACTTGGTGGGCTGATGCACGGCATCACGCCGTTATGGGCATCAGAAATTGAGCCGTTTCCGATTCGTGTCACAACCAAAAGACTGCCCAATATGAAACACTACGGAGACGTGTCGAGACTCTGTGGTGCAGAACTTCCACCCGTCGACATCCTGACTTTCGGTAGCCCTTGCCAAGATATGTCGATTGCGGGAAAGCGGGCAGGACTTGACGGCGAGCGGTCGGGGCTTTTTTACGAGGCAGTACGGATTGTGAAAGAAATGAGGTGTAAGACGGATGGCAAGTATCCAAGATTTGTGGTCTGGGAAAACGTCCAAGGCGCGTTCTCGTCCAATAGAGGCGAAGACTTCCGATGCGTCCTTGAAGCATTCTCGCAGATTAAAGATTCCGCAGTTATTATTCCTAAACCTCAAAGTGGCAAATGGAATGGCTCGGGAAGCATTGTGGGAGATGGTTACTCCATCGCTTGGAGAACATTGGACGCTCAGTATTGGGGAGTTCCCCAAAGAAGAAAACGCATCTACCTTGTCGCAGATTTTAGAGGAGAATGTGCTGGAAAAATTCTATTTGAGTCGGAAGGCTTGTCTGGGCATTCTGCGGAGAGCTTCCGCGCGTGGCAAAGAGCTACCGGCGGTACTCAAAAGAGCCCTCGAGGAACAGGCGGCCTATGCTTAAACGACCAAGGCGGGGCGCGAATGGATGTGACGGAAGAGAAAACTTCGACCCTTCGAGCCGAATCCCATCATCCTCCTTGCGTCATGGAACGGGTAGCCATAGAAAATCATGGCACGGATAGCCGCATTAAAATCCGTGAAGATGGCGTGGTGCAAACACTGACTTCCCGCATGGGAACAGGTGGCAATAATGTCCCCTTGGTGGCAGAAGGAAAAGCGTGCTTTGATGTGCGCTTTACATCGGAGGGAACGAAAAATGCAAGGCATAATTGCTATAAAACGGATACGGCAAGAACCATCGATACAAGTGGCAACGCACCGGATTCCAACCAAGGCGGTGTGGCGGTCGTAGCCGTGCAAGGTTCGATGATTGGGCGCGCTGAAAAAAATGGCCCCCAAGGAAGCGGCACGGGTGAAAATATCAGCTTTACGCTAAATACCACCGATCGTCATGCCGTGGCGTTTTCGCAAGATGCCTACGACAAATACACGGAGAATCAGTGTGCAGGAGCTCTTCGCGCCAGTGGTGGTATGTATGGCGGTGGTTCGGAAAGCCTTGTTTATAGTACGAGTAAAAACTCCTACCACACCGATGCAGAAAAGAACGTCGTAAGTACGCTTGTGGCTACGGACTTTAAAGATCCACCTACCATCATGAAAGCACCACAGTACATCGTCCGTAGGTTAACACCTAGAGAATGCACAAGGCTTCAGGGTTTTCCGGATTGGTGGTGCGATGACTTAGGAACAGAGAACCCAACGGTAGAAGAACTCGCCTTTTGGCGTGAGGTCTTTGAAACCCATCGATTGGTGATGGCTTCGTCACGAAAGCCTAAGACCGATAAACAAATCATCAAGTGGTTAAAGGATCCTTATTCCGATTCCGCTGCCTACAAGATGTGGGGTAATGGCGTAGCCCTTCCTTGCGTCTCCTTTGTACTTGCAGGTATCGTATGGCTCGTGAAAAATAAATCTACAAATTAGCTTGCTATTTATCGGCTCTGGAGTGATATATGTAGTGCCCAAAATAAAGGAGGTAACCATCATGAAGATTCATTACCGAGCCGAAAACAGAAAGCACCTCGCCCAATGCGTCAGTGAATTTGTTGGCACGCCTGCCGTATACATGCGAATGCCTACATACGCCTATAAGGTGGGTGCGTTCACAGTTGACTTTGAAGGCAACTTGCTCTTTGAAGATGGCGTTGATACCGCATACGTTCAAAGGCTCATCGCATTCCTTAAGGAGAGGGGCTTTGTACCGCATCAGGAGGGGCAGGAAGAGGGCGAACCCGCCGAAGCCAAAGAACGAGCCGAAGAGAATGAAATAAGCCAACAGGAGGAACCTGTGGGGCTAGACATTTCCGTGCCAAGAGAGAAGGTCAATGTAGAAAATCTTAACCATCTGCTACTTGCCAAGGGCGAACTCATCAAAAAGGCACTTGGCATTGCAGATGCTTCAATTGAGGTAAAGGGAAATAAAGTGACCTTCCCTTGGTTTTCTGTAGCAAGGGAGCCTGAAACGAACAAAGCCTATATGCACTTCATCGAGTGCATCTGCGAGATGAGTTACAAGCAAAAACGCATCACGGCAAAGGCGAAGGAAGTCAGGAATGAAAGATACGCTTTCCGCTGCTTTCTCCTGCGCCTCGGTTTTATAGGAAAGGCATACAAGGCTGAGCGCAAAATCCTCTTGCAGAATCTATCTGGAAGCAGTGCCTTTAAAGACGGTAAAAGGAAGGGGGAGGAAGATGCAGTTTCCGAGCAGAGCGATGGTTGAGCACTTGAAAGAAATATATCCCGTTGGAACAAGAGTGGAACTCTTGCGCATGGAGGATCCTCAAGCACCGCCGATTGGCACGAAAGGAACAGTAAAGGGCGTTGACGATACGGCATCCATTCTCGTCCGTTGGGACAATGGTTCAGGGCTGAATGTGGTGTATGGCGAGGATGAAATTCGCAAGATATAGATAGGGGATGTATTGTATACACAATATATTGCGATTAATGACTTGCTATTATGTGCCTTTAGAGTGATATATATATACACAACAAAAGAAGCAAAGTATCACAGGAGGCACACCATGAAAGAGCATATCAAAACGCAAATCGAAGAAATGAAGAAACAGACCATAGGCGTTGAGGTTGAGATGAATAGCATAAGGCGTGACCGAGCCGCAAAGATTGTCGCCGAGTTCTTCGGAACGATGCGCTACGAAAACACAGACTACCGCAACGGTTACAAAACATGGAGCGCTTGGGATGGTGATGGGCGCGAGTGGAAATTCCAAAAGGACGTCAGCATCTTAGGTTCCGACAACGAAAAATGCGAGCTTGTAACGCCAATCCTTACCTACCGCGATATGGAAACCTTGCAGGAACTTTTACGAAAACTTCGGAGGGCGGGCGCGAAAAGCGACGCAACGAGAGGCTGCGGTGTTCACATCCACATCGGCGCAAAGGGGCATACACCGCAGACGATGCGAAACCTTGCCAACATCATGGCAAGCCACGAAAACCTTCTAGCCGATGCCCTTGACCTCGATCGAGGACGCATGAACCGCTACTGCCGCACAGTCGCACCGAACTTCCTCACGAAGTTGAACAAAGTAAAACCAAAGAGCATGTCTGAGTTTGCCGACATTTGGTACAATGAAAATGGCGCAAGCTACGGACGCAGTCAGCACTACAACAACAGTCGCTACCATATGCTGAATTTACACGCCACCTTCACGAAGGGGACGATTGAGTTTCGCCTTTTCCAATTTGATGCACCGAAAGATGGTAAGCAAAATGGACTTCACGCAGGGCAGCTTAAAAGCTACATTCAGCTTTGCCTTGCCCTCAGCCAAATGGCAAAGACGGTAAAGACCGCAAGTCCTAAGCCTCAGCAGACGGAAAATCCAAAATACGCCATGCGGACTTGGCTCCTACGCCTTGGCTTTATCGGAGAAGAATTCAAAACCGCAAGGGAGGTGCTCACGAGGCGCCTTGCAGGAGACACAGCTTTTAGAAACGGAAGATACGCCTAAAGAAGTCAGCCTCCTGCTACCTTACCCGCCACGAGCGGGCTTAAGGTGGTAGAAGGGTGATTCCTTCAGAAAGAGAGGAAACCAATATGAAAACACGATACTATTTAGCTTACGGTAGTAACCTTAACATTCAACAAATGAAGAGAAGATGCCCGACGGCACGCATCATCGGAACAACGGAGATTCAGGGCTACGAACTCTTGTTTAAAGGCTCCAAGTCGGGAGCGTATCTCACCATTGAGCAAAACCCCAAGGGATGCGTTCCTGCCGCCGTGTGGAAAACCACGGCCGCTGACGAGGCGGCTCTTGACCGATACGAGGGCTTTCCATCCTTCTATTACAAGAAGGAGATGGAACTTCCCGTAAAGGAACTTCATAGTGGTGAAATCAAAAGGCTCACAGTGTACGTCTACATCATGCACGAGGAGCGAGAGATTGGAATACCAAGCTACCCTTACCTAAAGACCTGCCTTGATGGCTATCGCGATTTTGGACTTCCTGAAGGGTACTTTTGGGAGGCACTTAAAACGACGAGGAGGCTTTACGATGAAGGAAAATAACAACCTTGCACTTCGCCATTGTCCCCGTTGTGGAAAGGCGTACCGAGATGTTCCGGCACTTTCGAGAACCGATAACAAAACTCTCATTTGTCCGGACTGCGGAACAAGGGAAGCCCTAAAGAGCATCGGCGTGAAAGAGGCTGAACAGGAGAAGATTCTTGCCACCATCCACCATGCGATGGAAGGGTAAAAATCTCGATAAAATCTACAAAAATGATTTGCTATTATCCTCCTTTAGAGTGATATATATACACAACAAAAGGGAACACCCCGAAGAAACCAAAGGAGGAAACAACCATGAAAAACTTAAGCGCAAAGGAACAGAAGGAACTTTTGGAGATCGCAAAGAAAGCGATTTACGCCATCGAAGAGAGGGGCAGCCTTGAAGCAAAGGGAAGCGACAGCGAAGACTTCATTGAAACCTCGGTTTGGAGCCTTGCCGAAGCCTTGAAAGAAGCCTACCTTTTCGGAAAGGCAAGCAAGTAACAAGAAAAAATTCCAAAAGGACACCCTCGAAAGAGGGCTGTTCCTCGTAGTAGAAGTCGCAGAGATGCGGCTATTTTTATTGCCTAAAAGGAGGGATGAGCGGGGTAATGCGGAAACTTAAAAAATACACACCCACAAGATTTAAAGCAGAGAATAGCATTTACGATAAGGATGCTGCCGATTATGCGGTGATGTTCATCGAGAGCCTTTGCCACACGAAGGGGACGTGGGCAGGAAAGCCTTTCGAACTCATCGACTGGCAGGAACAAATCATCAGGGACATCTTTGGCATTCTCAAGCCCAATGGTTATCGCCAGTTCAACACAGCCTATGTGGAAATAGCCAAAAAACAAGGCAAGAGCGAGCTTGCTGCCGCGGTGGCACTCCTTCTTTGTTGCGGTGATGGCGAGGAACGGGCAGAAGTCTATGGTTGCGCAGCAGACCGTCAACAGGCAGCAATCGTCTTTGACGTGGCGGCAGACATGGTAAGGATGTGTCCGGCACTCAATAAGCGCGTAAAAATCCTCGCCTCTCAGAAACGGCTCATCTACCTTCCGACAAACAGCTTCTACCAAGTGCTTTCAGCGGAAGCCTACAGTAAGCACGGCTTTAATATTCACGGTGTCGTCTTTGATGAACTTCATACCCAGCCGAATAGGAAACTCTTCGACGTTATGACGAAAGGATCCGGCGATGCCCGTATGCAGCCCTTGTACTTTCTCATCACGACGGCAGGGACGGATACGCACTCCATCTGTTACGAAACGCACCAAAAGGCAAAGGATATTTTAGAGGGACGAAAGGTGGATTCTACTTTCTATCCCGTGATTTACGGCGCAGATGAATCGGATGATTGGACAAGTCCTGCGGTATGGAAGAAAGCGAACCCTAGCCTTGGTATCACTGTCGGTATCGATAAGGTAGAAGCGGCCTGTGAGTCAGCAAAGCAGAACCCCGCCGAAGAAAATGCCTTCCGTCAACTCCGACTCAATCAATGGGTGAAACAAGCCGTGCGTTGGATGCCGATGGAAAAATGGGACCAGTGTAGTTTCTCCGTTAACCCGGATGACCTTCGTGGTCGCATCTGCTATGGCGGTCTTGATTTATCAAGCACCACAGATATTACGGCTTTTGTCCTCGTCTTTCCACCGATGGACGAAGAAGATAAATACATCATCCTGCCATACTTTTGGATTCCCGAGGAAACGCTCGACCTTCGTGTGTGCCGTGACCATGTGCCGTATGACGTGTGGGAAAAGCAAGGGTTCTTAAAAACAACGGAAGGAAACGTCGTACATTATGGATTCATCGAAAAATTCATCGAAGAGTTAGGTGAGAAGTTTAACATCCGTGAGATTGCCTTTGACCGTTGGGGTGCGGTGCAGATGGTGCAGAACCTTGAGGGTATGGGCTTTACCGTCGTTCCCTTCGGACAGGGTTTTAAGGATATGAGCCCTCCGACGAAAGAACTGATGAAACTCACCTTGGAGGAGCGCATCGCCCACGGCGGGCATCCGGTCCTTCGTTGGAACATGGATAATATTTTCATCCGTACCGACCCTGCGGGAAACATTAAGGCAGACAAAGAAAAATCCACCGAAAAAATCGACGGAGCCATAGCGACGATTATGGCTCTTGACCGTGCCATTCGGTGTGGCAATGATAACGCAGCATCCGTTTACGATGAACGGGGGCTGCTTTTTATTTAGGAGGATTACATGCTTAATCTATTCAGTAAAATATTCCGCTCCAGGGATAAGCCGCAAAACAGGACGACAGGCAGTAGTTTCCGTCCTTTCTTTGGCGGCAGCACGGCAGGGAAAGTGGTGACGGAAAAAAGCGCCATGCAGATGACGGCGGTTTACGCCTGCGTCAGGGTTCTTGCCGAAGCCGTGGCAGGGCTTCCCCTTCATCTTTATCGGTATAACAGCAAAGGCGGTAAGGAAAAGGCAGCGGACCATTCGCTATTTTTTCTTTTGCACGATGAGCCGAATCCCGAGATGACAAGTTTCGTGTTTCGGGAAACCCTCATGACGCATCTCCTTCTTTGGGGGAACGCCTATGCGCAAATCATCCGAAACGGTCGCGGTGAGGTGACGTCGCTTTACCCTTTGATGCCGAACCGAATGCGTGTTGATCGGGATGAGATGGGAAGACTCTATTATGAATACACCCGCTACGGGGATGAGAACGGAGGGAACAGATGCGAAATCGTAAAACTCTCACCCGTCGATCTTCTCCACATTCCTGGACTCGGCTTTGATGGTCTTGTCGGTTACTCACCCATTGCGATGGCAAAAAACTCCATCGGTATGGCCATGGCTTGCGAGGAGTTTGGGGCGAAGTTCTTTGCTAACGGCGCAGCACCTGGAGGCGTACTTGAGCATCCGGGAATTTTGAAAGATCCTGCTAGGGTGCGGGACAGTTGGAATGCTACCTTTGGTGGGAGTAGTAATGCTAACAAGGTAGCAGTTCTTGAAGAGGGCGTGCGCCCAGATGGGCGTCATTGATAGTAGTGTTTGGTACTACCACCCACAATCATGGG
>NZ_JAQDBC010000034.1:0-9502 GCF_027681725.1 Caecibacter sp. AF58-12pH5A
CTGCTTACTGCCACTCTTAAAATTTTAGAACGTGGTCTTGACAAGGGGCCCATTATAGAATTAATAAAGCCAACATAATACTTCTTATAAGTAGTTCTAAGAATCATAATAACAAGATTATCAATGATTCCTTCAAAATTTCCAGCAGAAGTATAGTCTCCATTGGCATTTTTACGAGGTTCTGGGAATCCATTCTCAATGCACCACGCTGGATGTTTATATTTCATATTTTGTCTACTAATGCGATAATTATTTCTGCCTCCGCGGGGAGCAAATTCAATAAATGCACTCTCAGCTGCGTTACCAAGAACATAAGCATTAAATGTATAAATGGAGCGCGTTTCATTTCTAAGCGGACTATCGGATATCTCCGCATACTCCAAAAAATCAATAATATCGTCGTTGGAAATCCCAGCAGCTTCCAAATATGTTTGTCCGCCACCTCCTTCCGGTCTATCAATATCATAGAGCTTTTTAAAGTCGGACGGATTTATTTTTCTGTAAAAAATTCGATCAATGTATTCCACATTCCCACCTTACCTTTCAACTGAAATCAGGTATTCTTTAAGTTTCGGTGGCAATTTGCTATCATTGCTCCTGAAACGATTATAATCAATCTGTTGAACTTCTACAGTGCCAAATTCTCCAAAACATTCTCTTAATTGTTCCAACGTGAAAAGTCCATCTTCGCTGTAACTAATCAAAAATCTATCACAATGCATATCAGTCATTATTTTTTTAAAAGATTGAAGTCCACGAGTTTTGGTACAAAGCTTTGAATGCTGATCCCACCAATCTCTAAGTCCACTTTTTCCAACGGCTTCTGGAAAATCTCCCCGTGCTATCGTTTCTAAAATATGATAGTTGGCTGCGTATTGCCTCTTCATATATGGTGGATCAATATAGCAAAGATCCGCAGTTATTAAACCTGCTAAGTTCTCCGCAAATCCAAGACGAACTGTATGCCCCACTGCATTTTTATGATAAATTTCAACTGGTTTTAATACAAGTTCATCATTGGCATTCTTCCTAAAATTAGAAAGAAAATACCCATAAGTGCCTGAAATATTTGCAACCTCATTTACAGCCATTATGAGAGTGTGTTTAAGAAGTGACTCCTCAATTGGAGTAATAGCCTTCTCCGCTATCCAGTCATTGATTTTTTCACGTATAGCATCTATTTTGGATGCATTTTCTGAAGTAAAATATTTTCTTGCCGGGCAACCATTTAAAGGCTTACCACCAGGTGAAAACTCTCTGTAAAAAAAGCTGTATTTTACATTCAATCCGTTTAGATATGATACGACATCATAGTATGGGTGTATGCTGTCTGATTTAATTATTCCATTAGACACAAGTCCCGGAAACTTTGGGTATTCTCCAATCTGTAAATTAGTAACAAGATGATGATATGAATAGGTCATAACATCTGATGCCACCACAGTATATCCGTATTTTCTCAACCCCAATGCCACTGATCCCGTTCCTGCCATTATATCTGCTACAGTCCCCACATCTCCGATCATCTTTCGAATGCGGTCAACGATATATGGCAGTAGTTTAGTTTTATTTCCAATGTATCTATACAATCGCACATGCCTCCATTTTCATATTGTTTACAGCACTAAGGTTAGGAAGCTTATTCATTTCGTTTATGACCATCTCACATTCTTCCTTTGTCAATTCATATTTTTTCATTATGAGTCCTTCAAGTTTGGCATCCATGTCATGGTCATAATGTTGCATTAGTTTTGTTGCTATTTCGACTATATCCAAATCGACTTTACTCCCAGTATACGGTCTAATCGGAAGCGTAAAAACAATCTGCTTAGTGATATATGGATGCGATTTCCATTCATTTTCACCATAAACTTTCAGGTAATAGTAGTAAACCACCCTTGAGTTAATCAGAGCTAAATAGTACTCCAGAGGTGTTTGATTATTTTCGTCAACATACTTCAATATATAAACGGTTTGGCTCGTCATACTTCCCGAATAGTCTATGGCACTGTAAATTCCCAATCCTGTCTTTCTAATGAGCAATTTAGGGGGGGTATATAATTCTCTGTTCTTGTAATTTATCCCTTCAATATCAGGGCGAATATAATATTCCCCGGAAATTCCATATCTGCGGATATTCTCACCCACATAAATCAGAATACTATTTTCATCAGGTTCTTGGGTTACAACATTTTGAACAGTTTTATCAGTAACAGATATTTCTTCTCCACAATTGGTACACGTCTTTTTCCCAGCCTCAAATTGTTTTTTCTTATACCCCTGAGCATAATTGCAATGTGGGCAATATACAATCTTTCCGGTTTTAGATATCTCAACGCCTCTGCCAAAAACAAACAACTGTTCCCATTTTTCTGTTTTTGATGCAATTTTTTCAAGTAATGTCTCTTCGTTACTACATGTATCAATATCGAAATTATATCCGCTGTTCCTTGAAAATCTTCTTTGGTATACTGTGTGCTTTTTCTTATCAAAATACGTCAATAATGTCCCTTGTCCTGCAAGATACGCTTTTCTGTCTTCGGTTGATAAGCGGAAACAAGTAGTTTCGCTATTTGGAGTTGGAATCGCCTTTTTACAAATAATTACTGTTGTTGCTCTATTAACTTCTTCAAAGATTTTCTCGCCGAGTCTGGCGATCACCTTGATTTGAGTCTTTTCCAATAAGAATTTGCGCAAGTTCTCATTTTGTGTATCGAATAATGAATCAGGAATTATAAATGCCATCAACCCATTCTCACGCAAAATATTAAAGGCAAACTCCATAAAGAGTACATAACTATCATACTGCCCTGAAACAAGTGAAAAACCCGCAGAAATCAAATCAGCTCGCTCATATATTTTCTCAGAACTCCACGGAGGATTGGCGATTACGGCATCCACCACTGGTAATTTATCTCTCCAATAATCAACTGTTTTCTTTTTTACTTTTTGCGGCATGATCGTATCATTGTGAATGATACGAAACGCATCCTTAGTGTTTTGAATTGCTTCTTTATCAACATCTATTCCTATATACTCTTTTTTATTTCCAAAGATATTTTGAACCGCTCGCAGCAAAGCACATTCGCCACTTGCTGGATCAAGAATAACCTTAATATCTTCATTACTTGAAACTCGTTTTAGCAACTCTGCAACAAAGTTTGACAAAGATCCTGGCGTATATACAACGCCATACTTCTGCTTAATCATCTTCACTCTCCTATGCTGGGCTTAGTATTCATTGATATCTACACCTGCAGCAAGAAGTCTTTCATATCTCTCATAAGAGAGTACTACCGCAATAGGCTTACCATTTTTTAGAACAAAAGCCGTTTTATCTTGTTCAGATAGTCCCCTAATTAGCTTGGAGGATTGTCCTCTATTAAACTCTCCTATATTGTAGTGTTCCATAGGAACTTTCCTTTTCTTATCCAATTTCTCAGCCCTCCTTGCATACAACTGTTGCAAATATACAATTTAATTATTACACAAGCAGCTCTTAAAGGCAATACTTTTACAACTTATTTATTGATTGTAAAAGTAATTATAATTAACACTTGTTTTTGTTTTTATTTTTTCTCTGCACAGCCTTATAACTAAAATAGCTTATACATCATTACGAAATATACAAACCGTTATATAAACCATGTTAACGAAATTATTGTTGACCAATTTTCTCTATTGGTCTTGCGAGAATCGCTCCGCAATATAGCACTCGTGGCTACAATACTTTCTTTGCTTGTTTACATAAACAGTAAAAATCTTCCCACAATGCCGACAAAAGATTTTGTAGTAAGATTTTCGATTCACCTGATCGAGATGTCGATTCCACCATTGATTCCGGCACCTATCACAACAAAACAGTTTTCTCTTCCGCTTCGGCTCCTGCTTTATTTCTAGACCACAATTCCTGCAAGACGGAGTCTTAGTAAAGGGTACTCGTATTTTTGTCCGTGCAATATCATTACTCCCAAGCCCGTGCCTTCGACAATAGGATTTCACGGTGTTCAGATTCAATCCCATTTTGATAGCCACCGTGCCATAACCTAATCCTTTGATTCGCATATCCCTGATTTTTTCTTTATCTTCATTTCTCATAATAGTCTTCAATTCCTTTCTTTGGGCGGTATTTGGGCAAGCGATAGGAATACGTTTTCCCGTCAATCCACCGTATCTTCAGTTTCCTATCGCCCATTGCAGTAATGCGTTGAAGAATCAACGCCAAATCCTTCTCGTTGGCCATCATCCTCCATGCACTCTTCTTTTGAAAGGTATGTACCCATTGCCAAACATCGTCTGCCCTATCTTCTCCAACGATTGTCATCACAATATCCGCCACGGTCTGAGGAATATTTCTTTTGAAGGCAAGGTTTCTTGCAGCATCGTGAATGATGTAGTGAAGGAGTTTGTCGTAAATATTATCCGCAGGGCATTTGGGACCTTTTGTACACCGATTGTGGCATTGCCAAACTAGATTGTTATAACTGGTTGAATGCCACGGTCGCGGTGTATATGTAAAACCACATATGCCACATTCAATCTTACTGCTCAATGCAGTCTTACCGCTGTAGCGTCCTAGAAGCCCCTCTCTTTCCTTTATACATTTCTGCACATAATCAAAAAGCCACGGGCTGATAATCGCCTCGTGGTTATCCTTTACATAGTATCGAGGAAGTTCGCCCTCATTCTTCTTTATTTTTTTCGTTAGAAAATCTACTGTAAATTCCTTCTGCAGAAGCGCGTCTCCCTTATATTTTTCATTGGAAAGTATACGTCGAATTGTCGACGGATTCCACACGTCCTTGCCTCCAGGTGTTTTTATTCCTAATTTAGTGAGATCGGCTGCAATAGTGTGTGCCGTTTTTCCCTCAAGGAACAAACGATAAATCATTTTTACTATTTTCGCTTGCTCGGAATTCACCACGATTTCTCCTGTTTCCTTGTCTTTATCTAATCCGAGAAAATGACTATAGGCAAAGCTCACTTTCCCATCCGCTATGCGCTTGCGCCATCCCCATGTGACGTTCTCTGAAATTGACCTCGATTCTTCTTGCGCAAGGCTACTCATAAGGGTTAGCAAAAACTCTCCCTTGGTATCCATCGTGAAAATATTCTCTTTTTCAAAATATACGCCAATCCCTTTATCCTTTAGTCGGCGAATACTTGAGATGGAGTCAACCGTATTTCTAGCAAACCTCGATATAGACTTTGTTAAAATCAAATCGATATTTCCAGCAAGACAATCCTCCATCATGCGATTGAAGCCCTCTCTGCGTCCTGTCCTTAAGCCAGAGAGCCCCTCGTCTACGTACACTTTAACAAACTTCCAATTCGGGCGATTGGAAATTAGCTTCTCGTAATATTCGGTTTGTGCTAAAAGACTCGATTGCTGATCCTCATGATCTGTGGAAACTCTCGCATAAGCCGCCACACGCAAAATTGTCTTGGTGGTGTCCTCAAAGGTTACAGGTTTTAGCAAAGGGGTAATTTTTGTAATGGTTCTATCTCTCATGGACAAGCACCCATCCCCGATGATTCCGCCGACAGTATCCAACTCCAAAAACGGTGGTTTATATTGTTTGGCGATTTTCTTCCATGCACGCCGCATCTCTCTATTACTGATAACGCCGTCCAGCAACATTTCAGCGAGGACACATTTTGCCAATCTGTAGTCAACTTCTTTTTCTAACAATCGCACCTTCTCCTTTCCAGTTGTAGCACCTAATACATCACTCAAACAGACCGGAAAGTCAAGGAAATTTACTAAAATCCAAGACTATCGACATATGCGCGGCACTTGATGTCAGAAATCCTTTTATATGTTTTGTCATTATTCTTGCGAACAATTCGATAAGGGACCATATTGATGATATTATTTCCCCTCATGCCATTAACGATGCACCCTCTATCGTTAATAGAATATAAACACCCCCGTCTTTCTCTTTCCCATCAGGCTCAAAATCACATCCTGTTTTCAAACACAAAAAAAGCCGGCCATTTTCCGACGTTCATTAAACCCTTGCTATATATGTACTTTTACACTATGCACACTGTCCCCAACATTGTACGAAATCCAAGATGATTCTCTCCAGCAGAACCCCGCTCGTCGGTTCAATGACATTGACTATCATTTTTACCAGTGATTTAGGCGTGAAGAATACGCCATCGTCGGAGGCCACGTTCTTGGCGAATTTATTGAGAAAATATTCGTAAATGCGGCCGATGATGTCGCCGCCGATCTCATCGAGTTCGCTTTGATTGAAAATACGCAAAAGGCTTCTCAAGAGGTCATCAGAAAATTTTGTGTAGTCATCGGGCAACACGCCTGTCAACTGTTCGCTCTGCTCTTCAATGAGTTTCATGGCATTATTGACGACTTCACCAAGAGTATCCATTTTTACGCCGTCTTTATCTTGCAGATTCAGTGAAGCAATATCGCCCTGCAAATTAGCCAGATAGTCATATTGTGCTGCTTCAGGCAGGTACAGGGCACTTTTTGCGATAAAATCACTGGCTTCTACAGGTATCACCCGACCGCCGCGGCTGGGCCGGTTCTTTAAGATTTCTGCTTCGACCTTTTTGAAACGGCCATAGGCGTAGCGCAGGAAAATAAGGCCCAATACGGGCATACAGTACTCATTGGACGTCAGCTTCGAGTTGGCACGCAGTTCATCTGCTGATTCCCACAAATCGTTTTCTAATTTACGAATATTGATCATGATAGATGTTCCTTTTCTTGTATAAGTAGCCCGTCAGGGCGATTTTATAAGTATTTGTTGATATGGTTATTATATCAAAAATGGCCGGTTGTTACTATTAAAGGCGTCTGCCAGACACATGCCTATCCCACCACATTTTTCTCATCACTAATCAGACATCCATTTGTCCATCACTCGTTCCAAAAGTACAAAAAATCCCCTGCCAATGCGTACTGTGGCGGACTGTTTTTCGTAATGTTTCCGCATGGCTTGGGGGATATGCTATAATAAGAGCAATTATGGCACTTTATTTAGGAAGGAGGTGTTCTACATGGCCCGTCAACGCCATCGTACACCCTTAGATTACGAGGCCGAGGATAAACAGGATATACGCCGGCAGGAGTTTATTTTCCTGAGTACGTTTTTTCTGATGGTTCTGCTCATGGTTTCTTTATATTTCCAGCTTAGCCTGCTGGCGATTGGCGCCGTAGTGGTGGCGCTCCTGGCTTCTACGGTTGGTTTCTGCATTCATTATCGTACTTTTTTTCCATGCGCGACCGGGGACAGCGGACGGAGAGCGTTCTCATTTCCCTTTATGGCAGTTTGATCCTGACGCTGATTTGTGCGTATTATTACACGCAGGACCAGCCTTTGTCTCTCGATTATGCGCTGATTTTTCTCTTTGGTTTCTTTTTCTTCACCTTCATGGTCTACCGCAGTATTGCCCGTTATTTTGTCGTCGGCAATAAATGGCAACGCATTAAAAACTAAAAAAACGGCAACGAGGCCTTTCCTTCGTTGCCGTTTTTTCTTTAGTTCATGATACTGGCGAGATAGTGGCTGATTTCGATAAGGTTTTGGTCCGGGTCGCGGATGTAGACGGAGAGGATGGGGCCTAAGGCGCCGGTGCGCTGGACGGGCCCTGTTTCGATGGGTACGTGCAGGGCTTTTAAGCGTTTTTCTACGTTTTCTATGGTGTCGTCGGTGATAAAGCACAGGTCCGCTGAGCCGGGCGTAGGCTTTTCTGCCTTCGGCTCCCATTCGTGGCCTTTTTCGTGGAGATTGATTTTTTGCCCGCCAAAGACCAGGGCATGGCGTGTGCCGTGGAACATGACGTCTTTCATACCCAGAACCCTCTTATAAAAGGCGACGGTCTTTTCTACATCGGCGACGGTCAGGACGAGATGGTCCAGCCGTTTCAGCGTAATAGGCGCAGGCTCTGTTTGCTGCATAGGAACACCTCCTTAAAAAAAAGCACGATCCGCCTGGGCGAATCGTGCTCGTGTACTGCAATTAGTTGTTTTCTTTAGCGAGGATGTCCGTTGTGATAGCGTCGGAGCAGCATACAGCTACTACGTCAGCAATATCTTCGGAGGAGCAACCACGGGAAAGGTCAAGGATCGGTTTTGCAAGGCCCTGAACCAAAGGTCCAAGAGCAGTGGCGTTAGCAAAGCGCTGTACCATCTTATAACCGATGTTAGCTGCATCGAGGTTCGGGAAAATGAGGATGTTGGCATGGCCGGCAACTTTGGAGCCCGGTGCTTTGTGTTCGCCAACTTCCGGAACGAGGGCAGCGTCAGCCTGGAGTTCGCCGTCGAAGTCGAAGTCTACGTTGCGTTCTTTCAGGATTTCTACAGCCTGGCGGACCGTGTCAACCGTTTCGCCGGAGCCGGAGCCTTTTGTGGAGTAGGAAAGGAGAGCAACTTTCGGGTTGAGCATCTGAACGGTTCTACGAGCACGTTCTACGCAGATGCAAGCGATATCGGCGAGCTGGTCAGCTGTCGGATAAGGGATAACGCCGCAGTCACCGAGTACGAGGATACCATTGTCGCCGTACTGCGGAGTATTGGTAAGAAGAATGAAAGCACTGGATACAGTCTTGTTGCCTTTACGGGGTCCAATAACCTGTAAGCCGGCGCGGATAACGTCAGCGGAAGTCGTAGCGGCACCGGAAACAACACCGTCAGCTTCGCCCATAGCAACGAGGCCGGCTGCGAAGAAGGTGTAGTTGGACATCATGATTTCGCGGGCTTTTTCTACGGTCATGCCTTTCTTTTCGCGGCGTTTTGCGAAGTACTGGCACAATTCGTCCATGCGATAGTATGTAGCAGGATTCAAAACTTCAACACCTGTCAGATCGATCTGGAATTTGGCAGCATCCTGTTTGATTTTGCTCAAATCACCAACGAGGATAATGCGGGCGTAGCCTTCTGCCAAAACACGTTCAGCAGCTTTCAGGACACGACGGCTATTGGTTTCCGGAAGTACGATTTTCTTCTGTGCTTTGGAAACACGAGCTTTCAAATCTTCTGTAAATCTCATGTGTAACAACTCCTTATGGATACTAGATGGTCTTAAAACGTTCCACGTCTATTATAGTACAAAATATGATGCAAATCAAAAGGGTTTTGCACATATTTTGCATGACAAAAAGAAAAGTACAACGTATTAGTTCACCAGGCCTGCAGGACAGTTTTTCCGCGGTGTTTCGCCCTCTTTCAGAAGGACGCAAAAAAAGTCTGCCTACCGGTTAGGGTACGCAGACTTGTAAAGAGTTTTGGTGGGCGATAACGGGCTTGAACCGCTGACATCCTGCTTGTAAGGCAGGCGCTCTCCCAGCTGAGCTAATCGCCCAAAAAAAATGGTGACCCCTGCGGGATTTGAACCCACGTTCACGCCGTGAAAGGGCGGTGTCTTAACCACTTGACCAAGGGGCCATGCAAAAGGATGAATATGGTGATCCACCCGAGATTCGAACTCGGGACACCCTGATTAAAAGTCAGGTGCTCTGCCAACTGAGCTAG
>NZ_JAQDBC010000034.1:9512-24730 GCF_027681725.1 Caecibacter sp. AF58-12pH5A
AAAAAATTTGGCAGGGGTAGCTGGATTCGAACCAACGATGACGGAGTCAGAGTCCGTTGCCTTACCGCTTGGCGATACCCCTGTATGGCTCCTCAAGTAGGACTCGAACCTACGACAAATCGGTTAACAGCCGATTGCTCTACCGACTGAGCTATTGAGGAATAAATGGAGCGGAAAACGAGGCTCGAACTCGCGACCCCCACCTTGGCAAGGTGGTGCTCTACCACTGAGCTACTTCCGCATGACGACGAAAACTATTTTAGCACATCTTCATCAGCTTGTCAACAAGTTTTTTTGGAAACTTGAAGTTTTTCTTTCGCTTGCTGGTCTTGCGCTGTGTCCGTCGGAACACTTGATTATAATACCAAACCCTATCAGATATGTCAATAGATTTTTTACAAAAAATATAAGTTTTGTAAATTCCCATAGTAACTTCCAGCTGTGCTGCCAGCCGGAAGCTACTACGAGAACCATACAAGTCCTTGAAGAGGCCCTTAGAAGGCCGGGCATTCACCGATAAAGCCGCGTACGACGTTGGGGATGGTGAGGTCCTTTGTGCCGGCGCCGTAGGCTGTGATTTCATGGATAAAGGAAGCCGGACGGGGGCCTGTATAGGCAGCCAGGGTTTTTACGAGGGCTGCGCCTGTAGGCGTGACCAGTTCGCCGCGGATATCCGTAGAATAATAGGGCAGGCCGGCGAGCAGTTCTGCCGTTGCCGGTGCCGGTACGGGCATGATGCCGTGGGCACAGCGTACGAAGCCGCTGCCCGTATGGAGGGCCGACGCGCCGATCTGTTCAATGCCCAAGTAGTCGAGACACCAAATGGTGCCGACGATATCGAGGATGCAGTCGATAGCGCCTACTTCATGGAAGTGGATCTGCTCTACCGGAACACCATGGACCTTGGCTTCGGCAGCAGCGAGGGCGCCAAAGACGGCGAGGCTCTTTTTCTTTACATCGTCCGAGAAGGGCGACGCTTCGATGATTTTCGTAATATCTGCCAGGCCGCGGTGCTGATGGTGGTGATGATGGCCTGTGGAATCGACCAGGCCCGCTGCGCCGTGGACGTGTGGGGCTGCTGCCTGGGCGTCGGCGTGAACATGGTCATGATCGTGATGATGTTCGTGGTCATGAGCGTGTTCGTGGTCATGGTCGTGGTCATGGTCGTGTGTGTGTTCATGATCGTGCGTGTGTTCATGGTCATGAGCGTGTTCGTGTTCATGATCATGCTGATGGCCGTGGTCCTGTTCCGCATCGAGGCGGACATTATAATAGATAGACTGGATGCCCAGCTTATTGACAGATTCACAGACCAGGGAGTAGCCGTCTAAGCCCAGCTGGCCCATGGCTTCTTTAAATTTTTCAAAAGGCACGCCGGCCTGAATGAGCATACCGACAAACATGTTGCCGCTAATGCCGGAAAAGCAATCGAGATACAAGGTTTTCATGATTTACACTCCATTTCCTATAGTTTATCGTGCATGAGCTGTACAGCCGCATCGAGGAGGGACAGGCCCAGGACGGAGCCCATGCCCTGATCGTCCTTGCCGGCGCCGGTCAGCAAGGGATGCATTTGCAAATAGGTCATTTGCATTTGGTGCACCGGTTCGTTGTAGGCTGCCGACGAGAAGACGAAGTCCGTCACCTTTTCCTGCAGGGCGTGGGCCAATAAGACGGCGGCGCCGGTGACGCCGTTGTCAAAGACGACGAGCATGCGCCGCTGGGCAGCAGATAAGATAAAGCCCGTCATGGCGGCAATATCCGGCGAGCCGGCTTTTTGCAGCAGCTCCATAGGCTGCGCCGCATCGAGGCCGTGTGTGCGCAGCATGGCGCTGAGCATCTTTACCTGGTTCCGTTCCTGCAGCGTCCCTTGGAGGCCTGCCAGCTTTTGACGGTAAAAGGCAGCCGTCACGATGAAGCCCGTCAGGAGGGCCCGTTCGCCGAGGTTGCCCAGGCCAATGGCCGTGTAGCCTTCATCGGCCAGATTTTGGGCAATCTGGATACCGCTATAAAAGGCGTCGAGCATTTCGTCCTCCGTCATGGCCGGACCGTTGCCATAATAATGGCTGCCGTGCATGACCTTCAGGTCCTGTACGCCCATACTTTCTGGGATATCCTCTTCCAGGCCCAGGTCGAGGAGGAGCACGCCGGCGTTGACGCGGTGGGCGACCTTGTTGATGGCCCCTTTGCCGCCGGCAATTTCCAGTGCGTCGGCCTTGCTGTTCTTCCCTTTTGATTCATTCTTGCCGCCGTCTACGGCGTGGTCTGCCGCAAACAGGACGACGGCCTTTTTCAGCGGCTCCGGCTGCAGTGTGCCCGTAATGCCGGCAATGCGCTCGGCTACGTGGCTCACAGTCGCATCGGCTGTACCGCTGGCAGCCAGACGCTGGCGGCACTGTTCCTGCACCAACACGTCTGCCCCTTCGATGAGGGAAATAAACTGCTGCAATTCTTCGTCCATATATCCGTCTCCTCTCGGTTGTATGTCTTATGTCGTATGCCTTATATTATATCATATACTGTCCCCTGCTCTATCCCCCCATCCCCCTTCGGCAGATAAAAAATTCTCATAAAAAAAGCTGCCCACGACGGAGCAGCTTTTTTATTTTTCTATATAGGTCTTATTTCAGGGATTCGCCAAATTCGTTGGCATCCAAGATGGCTTTTTTGAAGATTTCTGCCGTCATCGGTTCCGGTACGCACGTCCATTCACGGGCATCGGGGCCTTTGGCAACGATCTTATCGACTTCGTCTACGCTGATGTCGAGGTCGGAGAGCTTCGTCGGATAGCCGCATTTCTTGTAGAAGGCAGCCAGCTTGTCGCGCTGTTCGAACTGTTTGTCGTACGTCAGGAGAACCAGGACGCCGAAGGAAACGATTTCGCCGTGGAGGTGTTTTTCTACAGACTGCGGCAGTACTGTCGAGGAGTTGTAGAAGAGGTGGGCTACAGACGAGTTGTAATAGTATTCCGTTTCGTCCGTTGCGCAGTTGGAAACGAGGCCTGTGCTGACGATGATGTCCAGGACGACCTGCTGCAATTCGAAGGTAACCTGTTTCTTTTTGAAGTCTTCCAGGGCTTTTACGCCATAGGCAATGAGGGGCTTCGTGCAGACCGTAGCCAGGGCGCGGGCGACTTCGACGGTGTGGAACATTTCGCCCTTGCGGCTCGAGAGTTCGCATTCGCATTCCTTGCTCATGGCATCGCCAATGCCGGCCCAGAAGAGTTCATACGGCGAATCAGCAATGATGGTCATGTTGATGAAGGTATGAACGGGCGGCTGATCGAGGTAGTAGTAGCCGGCAAAGGATTTGTCAGCCTTGTACATAACGGAAATAGCCGTAACAGGTGCGCAGTTGGAGGAAACCGTCGGGAAGGCGAAGATGGCCTTGTTGGCTTTATCGGCTACGACCTTACAGGTATCGATTGCGCGGCCGCCGCCGACAGCAAAGATGAGGTCGGCCTGCTGGACCGCAGGGTTTGCCAGGAGCATGTCTACGTTTTCAAAGGTAGCGTCGCCGCCGTACCACAGGGTGCCGACTACTTCGAGCGGAGTATCTTTAATAGCTGCCAGGATGGCATCCTGCGCTTTGGAGAGAGCTGTCTTGCCGCCGATGATAACGACCTTTTTACCGAAAGGACGTGTGATTTTGCCAATAGCGTCATAGGCATTGGCGCCTACGGTATAGGCCGGTAATACGAGTGTGTAATCAGATTTGGACATACATATAACCCCCTTTAAGGATAATCAATAGTTCCCAAGTATGGAATTATTATACCATACTTGCACGGCTTATGACATAGAGAAATTTTTCGTAGTACTTGTATTCATGAATGAAATTTGTAGCTAATGTGACCATAATTCTTTGCTTATGTAAAAGTTGCGAAAAGTGCAACTATTCTGTCCGTTTCTACTTAAACGTTTCATCTCATTTTGTTCTCTTTTGCCCTTTCCAGCCTGTAAACTGTCACTGTACTTTTACTATATTTTTTTAGCATGTATAATATTCTCTATAATCATTATATATACACCTATTGTAGTTCTCACATAGCACATGCGTCGCATGTAGTACCTATGCGGTACGGATTTACGTTTTCTGTATATTCTGCAATGGGCGCATTACTTTTAATGGACAATCGCTCTCCATTTGTCCATCTGTAAGAGAATGACGCTTGCTATTTTTATAATAAAGAATTACAGTATAAGCATGATGCAGGGTATTCTCTTTCGTAATCCTTATTTTTCATTTTAGTCCACAGTTTTATGCTGTGTATAGAAAGAGTAATGCTACTATTTTAAAAAAGGAGGTTTTTTGTATGAACGGTTTGTTTGTTGTTATTATTTCCGCGTTAGTATTCGTACTGGCATACCGTTTCTACGGCGCTTTTATCGGTGCCAAGGTATTAACGGTCAACCAGTACAACGTCACTCCGGCCTTCCGTTTTGAAGATGGTCATGACTATGTACCGACTAATAAATACGTCGTATTCGGTCATCATTTTGCTGCCATCGCCGGTGCCGGTCCGCTCGTAGGCCCTGTTATTGCCGCTCAGTTCGGTTATTTACCAGGTGCTCTCTGGATTCTTCTCGGTGGTGTTTTAGCCGGTGCAGTTCATGACTGTGTTATCCTCTTCTGCTCCATGCGTTACGATGGCAAGTCCATCGCTGAAATCGCTAAAGCTCAGATTGGTGACAAGGTCGGCTTGGCTACATCCTTTGCAGTACTGTTCCTGAACATCTTAGCTATGGCTGGGATGGCTGTTGTTATCGTCAACGCCCTGCATGACAGCCCTTGGGGTACCTTTACCATCGGCATGACGATTCCTATCGCTATCTTCATTGGTATTTACATGCAGTATCTCCGTCCTGGCAGAATCCAGGAAGGCACGATCATCGGTGTTGTCCTCACGTTGCTCGCCGTTATTGCCGGCCCGTGGGTACAGCATTCGGCTACACTCGCTCCGATGTTCACCATTAGCGCGTTTGGTATTTCCGTTGCTCTTATCATTTATGGTTTCGTCGCTGCAGCTCTTCCTGTATGGCTGCTCCTGGCACCGCGTGATTACCTCTCCACGTACATGAAGATCGGTACAATCGGCGCCTTGGCTATTGGCGTTATCATCGTTGGGCCGACCATTCAGATGCCGGCTTTGACGCAGTTCTGTGCTGGCGGTGGCCCGGTTATTACCGGTCCGGTTCTGCCGTACATCTTTATCACAATCGCTTGTGGCGCCGTTTCCGGTTTCCACGCTATGATTTCTACAGGCACAACGCCTAAGATGCTGATGAATGAACGTTCTATCGTTCCTGTTGGCTACGGCGCTATGCTGACTGAATCCTTCGTAGCTATGATGGCCCTCATCGCTGCTACGTCCCTTGTTCCGGCCGACTACTTTGCTATCAACTCCACGGCTGAACATTTCAATGCCTTGAATATGCAGGTTGTCGATCTGCCGCAGTTGAGCCAGATGGTTGGTGAAAACGTTGCTCACCGTCCGGGCGGCGCTGTTTCCCTGGCAGTAGGCATGGCCTTCATCTTCTCTAACATTCCTGGTCTGGAAAGCTTGATGAACTACTGGTATCACTTCTGCATCATGTTCGAAGCCTTGTTCATCATGACGATTATCGATGCCGGCACACGTGTTGGCCGTTACATGCTGCAGGAACTCATCGGCCGCGTATGGACGAAGTTCGGCGATCCCCATTGGACTCCGGGCGCTATCATCGCTTCCGCTCTGATCTCCGGTGCATGGGGTTACATCGTCTTGCAGGGTAACTTGTCGACGATCTGGCCAATTTTCGGTGTATCGAACCAGTTACTGGCTATCATCACGGTAGCCATCAGCTCCGTTGTTATTTGCAGCATGGGTAAAGCCCGCTATGTCTGGGTAACCGGTATTCCTTGGGCCTTCCTGACAATTGTAATCTTCTGGGCTGACTTCCTCAACATGTTCAACATTTACTGGCCGAAGGGTGAAATTCTCCTCTTCTCCGTATCTGCCATCATGTTGATCCTGGTTGTTATCGTAAGTATCGGGTCCTTCCTCAAGTGCCTGGAATTGTCTAAGACCGTTCCGGCCAGCTACACAACGACAGCCAGTGTAGAAGAAGAAGGCCTGAAGAAGCTGCAGGAATTAGTTGCTACGGATGAAAGAGCAAAACGCTTTGCTGAAATGACGTGCAAAGAATTCAAAAAAGCTTAACTAATCATCACTCCCCATGCGGTACGTGAGCCAAAGCTCCCGGTCATAGGCCGGGAGCTTTTTTTGACAGGCCGCACAGAGACGGCTATAATGCAACTATGCCAACTACAACAAAGGAGATCTTACCTATGGATATCTTACAGCCCTGTGACGACTGTCCCCGCCACTGCCACGTCGTCCGTCCGGACGTGCCCACAGGCCGTCCTCTGCCAGGTTATTGTCATAGTCCGCTGCAGCCCATGCTGGCCCGGGCGGCCCTCCATTTCTGGGAAGAGCCGTGCATTAGCGGTGAAAAAGGGTCGGGTACGGTGTTCTTTTCGCACTGCAACCTGTGCTGCGTCTTTTGCCAAAACTCGGAAATCAGCCGCGACGGCGCCGGGACAGTCGTGACGGTGGAACGGCTGCGCCAGATTTACGGCGACCTCATCGCCCAGGGTGCCCACAATATCAACCTCGTCACGCCGACGCCGTACGTGCGGGCCATCCGCGACAGCCTGGCTGAACCCCTCTCCGTACCGGTAGTCTACAACTGCGGCGGTTACGAAACGGTAGAAACGATTGCGTCCCTAAAGGGTAAGGTACAGATTTTCCTGCCGGACCTGAAATATCTCGACAGTGCCATTGCCAAGCGCTACAGCGGTGCCGAAGACTATCCCGGCGTAGCCACCCGGGCAATTCTGGCCATGTACGAACAGACCGGGCCTTACGTCCTAGATGACGACGGTATGCTCCAGAGCGGCGTCGTCATCCGCCACCTCATTCTGCCGGGCCACGTAGAGAATACGAAGCGCGTCATCGACTGGGTAGCCGGCCACTTCCAAGAGGGCCAGGTTCTCTTCAGCCTCATGCGCCAGTACGTCCCGCACGGCCAGGCGTGCCGCTTCCCGGAAATCAACCGGCCCTTGTCGGACGAAGAATACGACGAAGCGGAACAGTACCTCTTTGAAAGCGGTATTGAAGACGGCTTTGTCCAGGAAAAGGACAGTGCCAGTGAAAGCTTCATCCCTGCCTTTGACGGCACAGGTGTCACAAAATAAAGGTACAAAAACTCCCTGCATGGCAGCGCCTTAGCTGCCACGCAGGGAGTTTGTCGTTTAGTCGTCTAATTCGAAAATTTTTCCCGGGTTGAGGATGTTATTGGGATCGAAGGCTTTCTTTACGGCCTTCATCAGTTCCAGTTCGACCGGGTCTGTGTAGGTCACCATGAGGTCCTTCCGCTTTTCGCCAATACCGTGTTCACCGGAAATACGGCCGCCCAGGCTGTATACGGCCTCGTAGGCTGCCTTTTCAAAGGCGTCTACCTTGGCCGGCCAGTCGGCGTCGGAAATGCCCTTTTTCAGGATATCCAGGTGGAGATTGCCATCGCCGGCGTGGGCGACAGAGCGGACCGGTACGTGCTGATCGGCACTGATCTTTTCCAGGGCCTTTAAGAGGCTCGCCAGTTCATCGGCAGGAACGACGAAGTCTTCCATGACCATGATGGGGCATTCCGTCGTAGACGCATCGGAGAAGTTCTTGCGGACCTTCCAAATGCGTTCCGCATCAGCTACAAAGACGTCTACAGCACCGTGGGCGCGGCAGAGCTCGTCCAAATCGACGCAGAGGTCGTCTAAGGCGTCTTCGTCGTTGCTGTCGACCTGGATGATCATGTAGTTACGTTCTCCCGTGCCGGTGTTTTGCTTTTCACCGATAAAGTCTTCTGTGACGCGGACAGAATCGTCGTCCATGAATTCGAGGCACGTCGGTTCAATGCCGGCCTTGGGCAGGGCGTTGACGATAGACATGGCTTCGTCGACGGTCGGGAACACGGCCAGAACGTTGACGGAACACTTCGGCAAGGGTACGAGCTTTAAGACGAGCTTCGTAATGATGCCCAACGTGCCTTCGGAGCCGATGACGATCTTTTCCAGGGGATAGCCTGTCGAAACCTTTTTCAGGCGGCTGCCTAAGGTCGTTACTTTGCCTGTAGGCGTTACGACTTCGACGCTGTAGATCTGGTCCCGCGTCGTGCCGTATTTGACGGCCCGGTTGCCACCGGCGTTGGTACCGGCGTTGCCGCCGATAAAGCAGGAATCACCGCTGCAGGGATCGCCGGCGTAGAGAAGACCCACTTCGCCTGCGGCCTTTTGCACGTCTTCCGTGCGTACGCCCGGTTCGACAATCATATACATTTTTTCCGCATTGACTTCAAGGATGCGGTTCATTTTTTCCGTACTGAGAATAATGCCGCCATAGTGGTTGGCTACGGCACCGAATTCCAGGCCCGTACCGGCACCGCGGGGAATGACGGGGATGAGCTCTTCATTGGCCAGTTGCATAATCGCCGCTACTTCGGCGGTCGTCGCCGGATAGACGACGGCGTCGGGCAGGTGGAAGAATTCCCGTTCTACGCCTTCATCCCGTTCGTAGGCAACGAGGCGGTCCGGATCGGCAGAAACGCCCTTGACGCCGACGATGGCCTTTAACTTTTCCAGGATTTCCGGAGTGATTTTATGATATGTGTACATGACTGTAACTCCCTTCGCATGATTTACAAGGCGGCGCCAGTTGGTCCAACCGGCGCCGCATACATACTCTATATAATAGACTAATTATTTTTCTTTGACAAGCATGGCCAGGGCCGATGAAAGGATCATCATGGAGGCCAGGACGATAAAGCCCATGTTGTAATTATTGCCCGTCGAGACGAGGCCGAAGAGGTACGGGCCGAAGAAGCCGCCCAGGTTGCCAATGGCGTTGATGATGGCAATGGCTGCGGCGCCGGTGAGGCCGTCGAAAATACGCGACGGCAAGGTCCAGAAGGGGCCTACAGGACATTCGCAGCAAGCCGTGGACAGGGAAAGACAGGCCAGGGCCAGTACGGGCAGGTTGTGGAAATACGTGCCGGCCAAAAGGCCCAGGGCACCGATGAAAATCGGCACGGCAATGAATTTTTTCTTCTTCGGCGAGCGGTCGGCGTAGCCGGCGACGATGCCCATGACGATGATGGCCGTAATCCAGGGAATGGCGCTGAGGATACTCGTGACCATATCGTTCGTGCCGGCCATGGATTTGACGATCTGGGGCAGCCAGAAGAGGATGCCGTAAAAGCCGATGTTGAGGGTCGTATAAATGGCGGCGAAGTGCCATACCTGCGGTTTCTTACAGACATCCCACAGGGAGGCGCTGCCCATTTCCTTCGTTGCCCGTTCGCTGGACAGCTTTTCAATGAGCCAGTCCTTTTCTTCGGCTGTGAGCCAATGGACATCGCGCGGCGAATCGAGGAGGACCTTGTAGGCCACGACGGAACAGAGGACGGCCGGAATGCCTTCGCAGAGGAAGACCCACTGCCAGCCTGTCAGGCCGGCCAGGCCATCCATGCCGAGGATGAGGCCGCTGACGACGTTGCCGATACACATGGAAATGGCCAGGGACATGTGGAAATAGCTGAAGGCCCGGGCTTTGGCCATGATGGGGAACCAGTGATCCAGGTAGTAAATGATGCCGGGATAAAAGCCTGCTTCGGCGGCACCTAAGAGAAAGCGTATGATATACAGCTCCGTGGCATTATGGACGAACATGGTGCTCGTCGAAATGAGGCCCCACACGAAGAGAATGGTGGCAATCCACTTGCGCGCGCCCAAGCGGGCGAGGATCATGTTGCTCGGCAGGCCAAAGAGAAAATAGCCGACGAAGAACAGACCGGCGCCAAAGCCGTAGGCGGCAGCACTAATGCCCAGGTCCTGATTCATGGTCAGCGAGGCGATACCGATGTTTGCCCGGTCGACAAAGGAAAGGAAATACAGGAACATAATGAGCGGCATAAGGCGGCCAAATAGTTTTTTGAATACGCTTTCTTGAATATTCATGGATAATTCCCTCTTTTTTAGCGAATTTTTATAAAGGTTATGCTCTATTATAGCACTGATCTTTTTATAATGATAGTTTTTTATTCAATTTTTTCGAATTTATTTTACACTCTTCTGCCTCCCCTGCCCGCTTCGCTTGTCCATAGGATAAAAAAAATCACGCATGAAGATTCACGCGTGATTTTCGTTTATGCCGTTTACATAAAGAGCTGGCGGATGACAGGGCCCACGAGGTAGTCATAGCCGTAAAGGAGGGAGTAGACCAAAAAGCCGATAGTACCGCCGACGATAGCGCCGTTAATGCGGATCCAGGCAAGGTCTTCGCCGACCTTGCTTTCCAGGAATTCGTTGAACTTCTTCTTGTCGAAGCCTGAGAGAACTTCCCGTACGGCTACGCCGATGAGGGCGTGTTCGTGTTCCAGGATGACTTCACAGCCCTTGCGGATCTGGTCGTCGATCCAGCCCTTCATTTCCGGGTACTGGTTGCAGTAGTCGAGATAATGTGTAAACTGTTCTTCCATGATGTTTTGCAGTTTTTCCTTGCCTTCTACACCGGTCGTGAAGTAGGTCTGGACGGAGCGCTGCGTCGCCGTGAGCCACATTTCCAGGGGCAGGGAGTCGATGAACTGGTTCTGCCAGCTCTGTACGGTATAGGTGAGCTGGCCGTTCATGGCGTACATTTGCAGTTCCAGTTTCTGGCACAGCCACTGCCGTTCTTTGCCGCCGGCGTGTTCCCACCGTTCGAGCCAGACCAGGAGACCTTTTTGTACGTCTTTGGCAATCTTGTCCGTGTCGACCATGCCGGTGAATTTATTGAGCGTCACGATGAGATGGGGCGCTGTTTTCGATTCGGTCATCCATTCGGCAATGGCCTGGGTGAGGATGTGCTCGAATTCCTTGCTGCGCACGCCTTCCTTGACGAGGCCGATAATATCGCTCAGCATGCGGCTGTCCGGGTCTTCGAGCATGGTAATGATGCGGTCCTGGAGGAAGCTCAGGAGGGGCTGCCGTTTGAGGTACGTACGGATATGTTCGACGATCATCTGCTGGGTTTTGCCCTGGCGGCCGTAGTTATAGACCTGCTGGGCTACTTCGTAGAGGAGGGCCCGGAATTTTTCCCGGCCTTCGGGCTTTTCGATCCAGCTATTGAAGCGGTCTACGAAGGAGACCTGATAGAGCTTGTCCCGCCACATGCCGGGCTGGAGGAGCTTTTCCGATACGACGTTGGTCATGCCATCGATGATCTGCGTGCGGTGGTTGTAGACCAATTCCGTGTGGTACGGGAAGCCCAGGGGTTTATCAAAGAGGGCCGTCACGGCGAACCAGTCGGCAATGCTGCCGATGAAGGCCGATTGGAGGACGAAGAAAAGGAGGTTGCCCCAGAAGGTCAGCTGGTCCTGATGGAGCCACCAGATAAAGACGGCCAGAAAGCAGATGAACGATAAGGCCAGTATACTGTTTGCCCGTTGACGATAGGTCATGTTACCAGCCTCCCTTCAAGCCATTCATGGCCAAATAAATGCAGGCGCCCAGGACAGCACCGACGAGGGAGCCGTTGACGCGGATCATTTGCAAGTCGTACCAAACGCGGCTTTCGAGCTGATTCGCCAATTCCTGGCCGTCGTATTTGAGGATTTCCTTTTCGGCTGTAGCGCCAAACCAGTTCTGGAGCCGTTTTAATTCGCGGGCTGCCATGGCCAGGACGAAACGGTTCATCTGCTCTACCTGGAGATCGCTGCCCTTAAAGCCTTCCAGGCGTTCGATGGCGTACGTCGCAGCGGCGCGGCACACGCGGTTTTGCCGGTCCGGATTCTGGACGTAGCGCTGCCACGCTTCCTTCATGTCCGGACGGGCGACGATGTAGTGGAAGAGGCGCATTTTGTACTGCTCTACCCGGTCCTGCCAGGCCGTGTTCATTTCCAGCTTTTCCGCCTGCTGCCAAATGAACTGCATCGCCTTGCGGCGTTCTTCCGAGTCGGGCTTCTTCGCTTCGGCCAGGATGTGCAGGAATTTGTCCTGCAGGTTGCCCGCTACCCGTTCGGGGCTGAACATGTCGCTGGCCAGGGCGGCCTTGATGATCAGGGCGTAGACGAAGTTGCGGTGTTCATACTGGCGCATGGATTCGCGGTAAATATCGGCCATGTAGCGTTTGGCCGTTTCGCTCTTGACCATCGCTTCGAGGGTAAAGATGCTGAAATCGAGGAAGTCGTTGCCGGCTTCACCGACGAGGCCTGTCTTGAGGGCCTTGCCCATCATGGGGGCAATACGGATCTTTTCGATGGCTTCTTCGCCCATGGTCGAAAAGGCCCGTACGAGCGCCTGCATATCGAGGGTATACAGGAAGGTATTCATAATGTGCCCCAAAATGCGTTCGGCTGACTGGAAGCCTTCGTCCGTGTGCAAGTAGCTGAGGCCCGCTTCGAGGACGGGATGGTGCTTGAGGACGTTGTACATATTGGGCACCGTGAGAATTTCGCTTTCGATCATGTGCCGCGCCGTTTCGGCGATCCGTTCTTTGCTGTTAGGAATGAGGGCTGTCTTGAACGAAATACCCAGAGGCTTGCGGAACAGGGCCGTTACGGCGTACCAGTCGGCCAGGCCGCCGATGAGGGCCGCACCGGATAAATGCATGATCAGACCGCCCCAAAAGAGATCACGGACGGGATAGGAAAGCAGCAGCAGCAAAGCAGCGATGACCAGGATATACCCGGCGATATGGCTGCGTCTTGCAGGCGATGCTGTTTCTAGTTGAGTCATTCTTTTCCTCCTTCTCCGGCCTGGGCCGGACCCGCTACGAGAGCGGGCAGTTCTTATACGTTCGTGCTGTCGCCGCTATGGATGGGAATCCACAGGTGCTGCTGAGGATACTGGCCTGTAAAGGCCTGGGACGGCGTCCACGGTGCGCCAAAGTAGTGCATGGGCACGAGGCACTGCGTGACCTTGACGTGCTTCAGGAAGGCCGTGACGCCCCATTCACGGGCATAGTCCAGACGGGCATCGACGGGGAAAAAGGCTACGTCCACGGTGAGGCCGTCTAATTTTTCCAGCTCCGCAGCGTACATTTGCTTGGCGTTTTCGTTGTTTTCCTCTGTATCGCCTTCCCAGTGCCACCAGTTCAGGTCGCCGGCGTGGAAGATACTGACGCCATCGGTCTTGACGAGGAAGGACCCGCCTTCGTCGGTCGAGCCGAACTGCGTAATAATCGTTTCGCCTACGTGTATCGTATCGTACACGTCCAGGGTGTGCAGTTTGTCCTGCCCGGCCTGGCGGAAAGGTACATCCTTGTTGATAATATACGCCTCGGTCTGCTGGGCAAAATCGGCAATGTGCCGGTTGAAGTGGTCGTTGTGCCAATGGCTCACGAAGAACCAAAAGGGCTTGTTGCCCTGGGCATAGGACCGTACGATCTGCTGGTCGTCCTGATAGTAATCAAAGACCAGCACTTTCGTATCCGTTTCTACTGTAAAGCCGCTGTGGCCTAAATAGGTTACATGTAAGGTCATCGCTTCAGCCTCCTTTATTCTTGGGACCGGCCGTACCTGCACAGAGGCAGACAGACCTGTCCTTCTTATCATATCGTATTTGTATATTATACCACATATTAGGACCGGCTCCCATATATATCATATAAGCCGGACGGGCTCTTGCAAAAAAGTTACCTTTTTAGTATTTTTTTCGTAAAATGCCTTGACAAGGCAGATTGAAAAGTGTACTATAACCGTAAACATTGACACATGCCATGAGCAAAACAAGTACCTGTATTGCGCTGCCGTCAGAGAACGCAGGCCATCGGCTGCAAGCCTGCCCCGGTAAGAAGTACAGCGAATGCCTTTGCGAGCAGAATGAGGGAACATGAGTATCTTATTCCGGCTGCCGCCGTTACCGGCCTAGAGGGGCAATACCAGTGTATTGTAACCAGAGTGGAACCGCGGTCCGCCGTCTCTGAGGAGATAGGCGGTTTTTTTGCGTGCCCGAATAGTGATACCATGTATTTTGCGCACGGTCAATGGAAAGTACCTATGAGGGGGTTTTTTACAGTGAATACAGAAAGATATCGGTCAGGCTTTCGATGTTGCCGGTTATACCGCTTTTAGAAATTATCTTACTACTTGTTTCGTTTTATATTTATGACATCGAAGGAGAGATTTGATTATGGGTAAAGTTTATACGAGTGCACTGGAATTAGTAGGTCATACGCCGCTTTTGCAGCCGGAACGTTTTAACAAGAAGGCTTCTGTACCGGCTAAGCTGCTGGTTAAATTGGAAATGTTCAATCCTGCCGGTTCGGCTAAGGACCGCATTGCCAAGGCTATGATTGAAGATGCCGAAGCTAAGGGGATCTTGAAAGAAGGCTCGGTCATCATCGAACCGACGAGCGGCAATACGGGCATCGGCCTGGCTGCTGTCGCTGCTGCCAAGGGCTACCGCGCCATCTTCACCATGCCGGAAACCATGTCTGTCGAACGGCGCAATCTCATTGCTGCCTACGGCGGTGAAATCGTCCTCACAGAAGGCAAAAAGGGCATGCAGGGCACGATTGACAAGGCCAACGAGCTCTTGAAGGAAATTCCGAATTCCTTTATTCCCGGCCAGTTTACCAACCCGGTCAATCCGGCTATCCACAAGGCTACGACCGGCCCGGAAATCTATGAAGACGCAGACGGCAAGGTAGACATCTTCATTGCCGGCGTCGGCACAGGCGGCACGCTCACAGGCGTTGGCCAGTATTTGAAGGAAAAGAATCCGGACGTGCAGATCGTCGCTGTCGAACCGGCTGATTCTCCCCTCCTTTCGGAAGGCCACGCAGGCCCGCACAAGATTCAGGGCATTGGTGCCAACTTCGTACCGGAAACGCTGGATACGAAGATCTACAATGAAATCTTCACGGTCACGACGGATCAGGCCTACGATACGGCCCAGTCGTTCTCCCACGCTGAAGGCCTGCTCATCGGTATTTCCGGTGGTGCTGCCCTCTACGCTGGTGTTCAGCTGGCACAGCGTCCGGAAAATGCCGGCAAGACCATCGTCGTCTTCCTGCCCGATAACGGCGACCGCTATTTGACGACACCGAACTTCATTAAATAAGTGGCTCTCTTTCACTAGGACACACTGAAAAAAGGGGCTGTGAAATAACGCCCCTATAAAAACGAATGAGGATCACTGGCTCG